>JBDTMS010000025.1:0-13768 GCA_039934195.1 Betaproteobacteria bacterium | reverse complement strand
CCACCGTCAGCACGGGTATCCCAGACAAAGGCATGCCGGTATGGAAAGGCGTGTTGAGCGACGATGTGTTGTGGCAAATCTATACGTACCTGCAGAGCGTACAAGCACAGCCTTAGAACCTTCGTCTCCACTGAGAGACGCAGAGACAACGCTACAGCAGGGACTTGCCGGCGCAATGTGGCGCGAACACCTCGCGCTCGGCAACTTTTGCCGCCGTAGATTTTCGCAAGCCGCTGAATCCGCACCGCAACGTCTCCTACCTTGGGCCGGCACGCGCACTGCTGCACTGTGTACGTCTTCAATTGCGCAAACCTGCGCGCAATATAGGACTGCAGACTCAACACTCCCGGCCGATGGAACTACTATGAACGCTCTAGTGAGATTCGAAAACGCGCAAGGCGAGAGATATCCGCTCGCCGTCTTGCCACCGCAACCCGAGTTGCAGGTCGTACCGCCAGCGCAACGACTGCTCGATCAATGGTCAGAGGACACCGATG
Source organism: Betaproteobacteria bacterium (assembly GCA_039934195.1). Taxonomy (GTDB): domain Bacteria; phylum Pseudomonadota; class Gammaproteobacteria; order Burkholderiales; family SHXO01; genus SHXO01. Next base: position 13,271 of record JBDTMS010000025.1, on the reverse strand, counting down.
TCGCCGGATTCGGCGTAGCAATACCGTGGATTGCGCAGCTCACTGAAACGCCCCAGGCCAGTGGGCAGCCGCTGATTCACGCGTTGGTCGGCGATGCGTTCGTAGGACAAAAATTGCTACGAGCTGCCAACCGGATGGTAGGGGAGCGCGGCTCCGCGCCGGTCACGACGATTCCGCGCGCGGTTGTCGTCCTCGGCCTCGAACAAGTAAGAGCGATTGCCTTAAACACGTTGCAAACTGAACATCTGAAAAATCGCAAGCAGGCGGATCGCGTGCGCGGTGAGCTTGCGCAGACTCTCTACGCCACGACGTTGGCGCGAACGCTCGCATCCGGGCGCGAAGGCATCGACGCCGACGAAGCGGCCGTCGCAACGATGCTGAAACGATTCGGTCGCTTGGTCGCCGTGCTATATCTGTACGAACACTACGAAGCCGCGCTGGCCCTTGCCGATGAAGAGGGCATCAGCGCAAATCAGGCAGCAGTGCGCATGCTTGGCATGGCCTTCGACCGATTCGGCGTTAAGCTCCTCGCCCGCTGGGCGATGCCGGACCGCCTGGTTCAAGCAACAATGCCGTGTCCGATTGTTATTCGATCCAACAGCAATGCGCCTTCCAGTTTGCGAGCCATCGCCGAGTTCTGCGCGGAAGCAGCGCAGACGGTACAGATGTCCGACGTATCGAGCCGTCGTAGAGTTATGGAAGGATTGCTCGATCGATTCGGCGGCGTGCTCGGACTCACACGCAGAAGCTTGAAGGATGCGCTAGTAGTCTGCGACGAGCAGGCGCGCGAAAGCGGCGCTACGCTTGGCATTCTCGGAACCGGCACCGGCGGAGATTGTTTCGACGCAGCAAATGTGTTCACGCTGTCGACGTCGAAACGCCACGTTGCGTCGATTGCGCTCGGCGCCGGCGTCACCAGCCTCGAGCGCATGATCCAACAGGACGTATCGCAAGAGGCAGTCTTCAACTACGCCGCTGAAGTTCTGCACCGCGCGTTCAGTTTTCAGCGCGTCGTAATCTGTCTCAAGGATTCGACGAGCGGCATCTTCAGTATGCAGTTGTGCGTTGGCCGCCCGCCTCAGCTCGGCGGATCGAAGTTCGTCTTTAACGAGATCGGAGCGCGCGACCTCGTCAGCGCCGCAGTAATACAGAACGCCGACGTCTACATTCGCGATGCCCGCGAACCCGCCTTGCAGGCAAGCCTGCCAGAGTGGCTGCGCGAAAGTTGTCCCGACGCACAGAGTTTTCTGTTGCTTCCACTGGGCATCGGAGAGCCATCTATCGGCCTCATTTATGCCGACCATCGAGGTACGCATTTGAGGCGCTTCACGCATGAGGAGGTGCAGCTCCTCAAGACGCTCAAGCAGCGTATGGCGATTGCCGCACAGAAAAGAGCGGCGTAGGCGTCGCCTGATGTGCCTTGCAGCGTCCGCGGCTTGCATTCCGCGATTCCATGGCGCAATGGAACTTCTGACGATGGCATTCCCGCCGAACGGTTGCTGCCGCTGTCATGGGGAAGCGATGCACGTTTTACAGGCGGCGTTTCGTATTTGCAGTTGGTCACGCAGCCGCATTCGCTAATATGTTGAAATCATAGGTTCCGCGCGCTGGCGTATCGATTGCCACTCATTGCTATACGGACGTCCATCTGAGCTTTAATTTTGGAGCGATGGCGTCCCTTGGCGACGTCGAAATACCTGGCATCGGTGTTTAGCGCGCACGCAACATCCGCGTTCGAGATGGGCGACGTTTACATCCGTAAGCGTCGTTCTGCTCACGGCGTTCTGCACGGTCGCTTAACTATAGCTGGAGGAAATGCTTGCTTTTCTCACCGCCATTGCTTTGACTGTCGGCCTAACCCCCGTACAAGCACAGAACGTCGACTCGGCCAAAGCCAAGGCGCAGGGCGAAGAAAAAACCATGAAGGATAAGGAAGCCGGCGCGAAAGGCACCGGTAAACCAGGCCAGACACAGGCCAACAAAAAAGCCGGTCAATCGAATGCCGGGCAGGCCGAGGGACAGTCCAAGAACCCCGGTACGGAGACCGGAAAGACCGATTCGAACGGCACGCAGAAGCCTAAACAGGAATAGCGCCTACGTGCCAGTTGCACTGTAAGCGTATCGAGATAGCCGACGGGCTCGCGATCGGATACGAGACCGTCGTGGCTATGCGAGCTGTCGCACGGCTTGCGCCGGCTGTTCGGTCAACGCTCTCACACGCAATTGCGATTCGCGCCGAGGGCGCTGTCTCTCTCGGCAACTATCGGCTCGATGCCGCGCGAACTGTTGCAGCTGAAACTAAAGCTGGCGCAGCTGACACATTCGTCTCACAGCCCTCTGATATCATTGTTCTGCCGCTGACCAGGTAGGCTTTTGCGCACCCGGTGTGAAGCGGCATATTTCGTTGTGCCGCGCTCTCGCGGGTCGCTTCCGTTCACGTGCAGTTCGAATCGAACGTCCGACGGAAATCTGCCGAGCCGGTGAGCTGTGGCCTGACCTTACCGAATTCGCCTATGTGGATTGTCCAACTCGCACTACGGCGCCCCTACACCTTCGTCGTGTTGGCGCTCCTTCTGCTAATCATCGGTCCGCTCGCCATCAAGCGGATGCCGACCGACATCTTTCCCAACATCAACATCCCGGTAGTCAGTGTCATCTGGCGCTACAGCGGCTTGTCGTCGGAGGAAATGGAAGGCCGCCTGACATCGCAGTTCGAGCGCGCGATGACGGCCACAGTCAACGACATCGAGCACATCGAATCGCAGAGCTACAACAGTGTCGGCGTGACCAAGGTATTTTTTCACGCCGGCGCCAATATTCCCGCATCTTTGGCGCAGATCGTCGCGATCTCGCAGACTCTCTTGGGCTCGTTTCCCGCCGGCGCCAACCCACCGTTGATCCTTACCTATAACGCTTCGACCGTTCCGATTCTCCAGCTAGCGCTCTCCAGTAAGACGCTGGCTGAGCATGAAATCTTCGACTTGGCAAACAGCTTCATGCGCAGCCAGCTAGCCACTGTGCAGGGCGCTGTGATGCCCTACCCGTACGGCGGCAAGTTCCGCGCGGTCATGGTCGATCTTGACTCGCGGGCGTTGCAGTCGAAGAATCTTGCCCCACTCGATGTCGTTAACGCGATTAACAACCAAAATTTGGTCCTGCCGACAGGCACCGCGAAGATCGGCCAATTCGAGTACGACGTCGCCATGAACGGGAGTCCCAAGACGATCGCAGAGCTAAACAATCTGCCGATTCGCACGATCGGTGACAGCACGGTGTACATCCGCGACGTCGCCAACGTGCGCGATGGCTTTCAACCGCAAACCAACATCGTTCGTCACGACGGCCAGCGTGCTGTACTGGTCAACATCTTGAAGTATGGAACAGCATCCACGCTCGACATCGTCGACCGCGTAAAAGCGGAACTGCCGAATATTAAAGCCGGCCTGCCGGCCGATCTGGAAATCAAGACGGCAGTCGATCAATCTATTTTCGTGCGTGCGGCCGTCGACGGCGTGATGCACGAGGCTATCCTGGCCGGCTGTCTGACCGCTGCGATGATCCTGCTCTTCCTCGGCAGCTGGCGTAGTACGCTCATCATCGCGGTGACCATCCCGCTCGCGATTCTGACTTCCCTCATCGCTTTGTTCTCCCTGGGCGAGACCATCAACATCATGACCTTGGGCGGTCTGGCGCTGGCCGTAGGTATTCTTGTCGATGACGCAACGGTCGCGATCGAGAACATGAGCCAGCATCTGGAGCAAGGCAAGTCCCTGGACCGGGCGATTCTGGATGGCGCACAGCAGATCGCGATCCCGACGTTCGTATCGACGCTCGCGATCTGTATCGTGTTTGTTCCGATGTTCTTGCTGACGGGTGTCGCGCGCTATCTGTTCGTGCCGCTCGCCGAGGCGGTAGTGTTCGCGATGCTGGCTTCGTACTTTTTCTCGCGAACGCTGGTCCCGACGTTAGCCAAGTACCTGCTGCGCACTAATGCCCATGACGACGGCCGCGAGACCTCGCGCTGGAATCTGCTCATGCGCGGCCACAAGGCATTCGAGAGCTTCTTCTTCAAGCTGCGCAACGGCTACCGGACACTGCTGGTGCGGAGTCTCACCGCGCCGGTGTTCTTCATCGTTGTATTTCTCGGGGGCTGTATCGCCTCGTCGTTGCTGCTGCCCTGGGTCGGACAGGATTTCTTTCCGACTGTCGACGCCGGCCAATTTAAATTGCACGTGCGAGCGAAGACCGGCACGCGCATCGAAGAAACCGCGCGCTTGTGCGATCTGGTCGAAATCGAGCTGCGCAAGTTGATCCCGGAAGCGGAACTCGCGACGATCCTCGACAACATCGGCCTTCCGCTCAGCGGTACCAACATGTCGTACAACAACTCCGGAACGACGGGGCCGGCGGATGCCGACATTCTCGTCTCTCTCAACGAAGGTCATCGGCCCACCGAGGCTTATCTGCGTGAACTGCGACAGCGCCTGCCGCAGCAGTTCCCGGGCGTGACATTCTATTTTCTGCCGGCTGACATCGTCAGTCAGATTCTCAACTTCGGATTGCCGGCGCCGATCGACGTACAGGTGGTCGGCCGCAATGTCGCCGCGAATCGCGCATACGCCCTTACGCTGTACAACCAGCTCAAGCAGGTGACCGGCATCGCCGATCTGCGCATACAGCAGCCTAACGATCAGCCGAAACTGCAGATTACGATCGATCGCACCAAGGCGCAGCAGGCCGGATTTAGCCAACGCGACATTGCAAGCAATGTATTGATCGCGTTGTCCGGCAGCTTGCAGACGAACCCGTCGTTCTGGCTGAATCCAAAAAACGGCGTGAGCTACAACATCATCACCCAGACCCCGCAGAACCAAGTGGACTCCCTGCAGGCGCTGGCCAATATCTCGTTATCGGGCTCCAGCGATTCGAAACCCGGTATTCTCGGCGACTTCGCGAGTGTCGACCGCGGCTCCGAGCGCGCCGTGATCAGCCACTACAACATCCAGCCGGTCATCGATATCTTCGCATCGTCGCAGGGGCGCGATCTCGGTGCCGTCGCCACCGACGTCAAGCGCGTACTCGACGACAACGCAAAAGGCCTACCGAAGGGATCCAAGCTCGTTGTGCGCGGTCAGATCGAGACCATGCAGAGCTCGTTTCACGGGCTGTTGCTCGGATTGATCTTCGCGATCGTGCTCGTCTATCTACTGATGGTCGTCAACTTTCAGTCGTGGCTGGATCCATTCATCATCATCACCGCGCTGCCGGCTGCGCTCGCTGGAATTATCTGGATGCTGTTCATTACGCACACCACCATCAGCGTTCCGGCGTTGACCGGCGCGATCATGGCGATGGGCATCGCAACCGCCAATAGCATCCTGGTGGTGAGCTTCGCTCGCGAGCTGCTGCGCGACAATATCGACCCTGTCACTGCCGCGATCGATGCGGGCTTTTCGCGCTTCCGTCCGGTGCTGATGACCGCACTCGCTATGATGATCGGGATGGTTCCGATGGCGATGGGATTGGGTGAAGGCGGCGAGCAGAATGCCCCGCTCGGACGCGCCGTGATCGGCGGGTTATTGTTCGCAACCATAGCAACCTTGTTTTTCGTGCCGGTCGTGTTCGCAATGATCCACGGTTACCGCGCTCGGCGCGCCAGTTCGCTTATCGTGCCGGCCCCGGCCGCCTAGCAACCTCGTAGGAACCTCCGTGCAAACTGACAACAACGAACACTTACCCTCGCCGTCAAACAGTGCGCTGCTGAGGCCGGCGACGCGGCGCAGTCCATTTGCGCGTTACGGTATCGTCGTGGCCGCCCTGGTCGTACTGGTGGCGATCGTGTTTCTGCTCGGCATCTATCCCCGCATGAGCGCGACCGCAGCGCTGAAACGCGAGACGGCAGAATTGAGCGTGCCGACGGTCACCGTCATGCATCCGAAAGTCGGCAATCCGGATCATGAGCTGATCCTTCCGGGCAACATGCAGGCGTTCATGGATACGCCGATCTATGCCCGAACCAATGGCTATTTGCGGCGCTGGACAGCAGACATCGGTGCACGCGTGAAAGCGGGCCAATTGCTCGCGGAGCTCGACACACCCGAAGTAGACGATCAGTTGCAACAGGCGCGTGCCGACCTTGCAACCGCCGATGCAAATCATCGCCTGGCGCAAAAAACAGCAACACGCTGGCAAGAGCTGGTCAAAAGCGATTCGGTTTCGAAACAAGAGGCGGATCAGACCTTGAGCGACATGGAAGCCAAGAAGGCTGCGCTAGACTCCGCACGCTTCAACGTTTCTCGCCTGGAAAAAATGCAGGCCTTCAAACGAATCTACGCGCCGTTCGAGGGCGTGGTTACAGCCCGGCGCACCGACGTTGGCGCGTTGGTGGATTCAGGCAGCGGTGTCGGCAAGGAGCTGTTTCATATCGCCGCCACGCAAACGCTGCGCGTGTACGTGAGCGTACCGCAGGCATATTCGCGCGACATGGTTCCCGGCGTCGAAGCCAATCTTACCTTGGCTGAATTCCCGGGCCGCACGTTCAAAGGCAAGCTTGCACGCACGACGCAGTCGATCGATCAGACCTCTCGCACATTGCTTGCCGAAATCGCCGTCGACAATCCCAAGGGTGAGTTGCTGCCGGGGTCCTATGCGCAAGTTCACCTGAAACTTCACTCTGGAAATCCGGTGTTGATGCTGCCGGTCAACACGCTGATCTTTCGCTCGGAGGGTGTCCAAGTCGCAGTGGTCGGCGCGAATCAGCGCATCGTTTTGAAACAGCCGCAGCTGGGCCGGGACTTCGGCACGGAAGTGGAAGTGATGTCCGGCGTGGATGCCGGCGATGCGGTCGTAGTAAACCCGTCCGACTCGCTATTGCCCAATACAGAAGTGCGGGTTGCGAAAGACGCGCCGGCTGCAAAGCCGAAATCGTAGCCGCCTCGGCTATAGCCAGCCGCCGGTAAAACCACAGCGGCGCAAGCCGCGAACCACGTGTTCTGATCCGCGCATGATTCGCCACAGCAGCTCGCTGCGATAGTTCTCGATCATCAGCACGATGGGCCCTTGGTTGATGCCGAAGTGCCAGGGCGAAACCCAACCATGCGCGTTGTTCGACGGATCGGGATAAGTCGCGTTGAACGACGCTTCGAAACCGTAGGCGGACTTGTGTTTGAGCTTCACCTTGTCGATGAAGTGATGTAGCGTCGGCAGTACGATCTCCGGTGCAAACGGCAGCGACGTCACTGCCGCCCACGGCGATACGGTCCCGTCGTCAGGGCCGAACGGAACCCCGCGCGCAAGATAGCCGAAAAACTCTCTTTCTACACCGTCGATCTTCAGCACTGCCGGACCGGGGCCATCGCTCGCGCTGATACCCCAACATAGCGCGCAATAACCCGGCAGTTGTTTGGGATTCTCGTGGCCGTATTGCTGATGGATTTGCGTCGCGCGCCGGCTGTTCTCGAAATAATCCAGATTCCGCGGTCGCATGTATGCGTCCTGAATGCCACGAAAGTCGATCCAGACATGCGAGAGCTGGTGGATGAACAGCGGCCCGGCGTAAACATGCTCGATGCCGTAGATCGTTCGCCAATCGTAGGTCGTCAGCCAGGCCTGATACGACTCCGGCGCGATCGGATGCGCCGGTGAACCGAGCGCTAAAACGTAGAGAAGCAACGCTTCGTCGTAGCCTTCCCAGCGGTACTGAATAAATCCGGACTCCGGGCACCAGCCGTGTGTCAGCGTGGCGCCGCCGTTGCGCGCCCAATCGAAGTCGGCACGGCGATAGATCTGCTCGGCGAGAGTGCGCAATTGCAGCTCTTCTTCGCTGTCTTGATCGAAATACGCCGCAGCAGCGAGCGCTCCGGCGAGAAGAAATGCGGAATCGACGGTGGACAACTCGGACTGCCAAACGCGGCGACCGGTCTGCATGTCGAGAAAGTGATAGTAGAAGCCGCGGTATCCGGTTGCGTCCTCCGCCTCGCTCTGCTCGCTGTTCCAGAAGAATGCGAGCGTAGTGACAACCCGCCGGACAGCGTCGGTGCGCGAGAGAAAGCTGCGCTCGACCGCGATCGGATAGCACGCCAGCGCAACGCCGGTCGCGGCGATACTACACGGTGCGCCCGGCCGGCTCGCATCCGCGATCAAACCATTGGCAGGATTGTATTGCTCGATGAAGTACTGAAAGGCGTCACGCTGTACCTCGGACAACATGCGCTCGTCGCGCCGCTGCTGCGCAGCGTGCGTTGCGCCGTCGCTGTCGTTCTGCTCGCGCTGGGCGCTACCTCGCCCGCGTCCCCCGTTCACGCCTGCCAACGAACGTCCACCGATCAAGTCGAATACGGCGGTCTGGCGTCTTGCGCCCACCGGCCCATGCTGCACCGAGCATGCAGACTCAGCAGCTGATGCATCTCCTGCGGTCCGATAACGAGATCGGGCTTGCGATTAGCAACGGAGAAAAAATGGGGTGGATCATTCTCCAGCATCAGCTTTTGCGCGAGCATCAAGTCCCACAGCGGAACATCGGCCGCCGGCACGCAGCAGTAGCGATCGCCGCTGCGCACTTCCAGTACATTGAACACGGTACGTGGGAAAATACAATACACGCCGCGGCCGGGAACGTTGACGCTGAAATATCCGTTGCGATTGAGCTCTTCGCGCTGGCTATCGGACAGCAAGCGCAGTAGCAGACGCTTTGCTCGCAAATCCGCGACGGCCATTGGATCGGCCGGTGCAAACCAGTCCGAAGCGTGCTCACAGGCGTATCGCACGCGCTCCCGTAGATGGTTCCAGCCTTCGCGAACACGCGATGGCTTGTATCCCGAACGACTAGCCCGGTTTGCGGCGCGCACGGGCGTTATCAAGATTTTCTCTTCGCACGAAGATATGCCATTCTCGAGCAAATTGTTTTCGCGCGATCAGCGTGGCCGCCGCAATTCAAGGATGCGGTGATGCGCTCGCTTAGTGCACAGTCAACGGATGCATCATCCACCGACAACGCGCGGAACGAGAACGGTTTCGTTCTCGAGCGCGGAAAAATCGGTGACCTTTTCATCCGGTTTGCCATCGCTCCGATTGACCTTGAAGGCGGTGGAGCCTTCGTTGAGTAGCCGGGTGAACAGTGCCTCGGCGTCGCGCGCAGCATTCGAAGCAGGCGGCCTGATATCGAACAAGATTACCTGATCCCCGGAAGAATCCAAAACACGAAGAGTTTTCATCGCGCACCTCTGGCATGTATGTGACACGGATCAGCGAGGGCACCGCGGGCGCCGAGCGCTTCAACCGATATGACCAGACAGGTTTCGACATAGTTCGACGATCTGCAAATGCAGGCCCGTGACAGGCGCCCGAACGCAAAGCGAAGTCAAGCAGATCGCACACAGGCGCTGCGCCGCCGTCGCCATCGCCCGCTCGAACGAAATGAATTGAGTGGGTGTCGCGCCGCTCAGTGAAGACGCTCGGGTGCCAGCGACGGACGTTGAGAAATCAGCTCATCGCGCATGGCCACCAATCCAGCCCGCATCATCCGCTCGTCCGAATCGCTCGGTCTGAATGTCGACAATGCCGCTTTAATGGCCTGGTAGCATTCCTGAACCCGGCGTGTAGGAAGTACCTCGCCAATGAGCGCCTGGTATAGCTCGAGGGGAACGCTGTCGGCCTCGACGCTGTCGTCGTGCATTACGAGAAGCGTAGGCCGTCTTTCGGGTAGGTACAAGGTCGTCCTTTGGCTGATGAGAATGCCTTAAGCCAAACAACGACTAGTAGAGCGCTTTCTTGAATTTCCTCCGAGTCCCGACGTGCCAACCAGGGCTGCATACGGAGGCACCTCTCGAACGCTCTTACTTTCGCTAGGCAATGGCGCCGATGAGTGGCCATACAGCTGCGAGCCTGCGCGGAACCGTGCCCCAGGCACGATCCCGCAACGCTCCCGTTTACTTCTTTGGAGTCTCGGTCTGCTTCTTTGGAAATTGCGTTTTGCGATTACTTCTTAGGCGTGGCGGGCTTGACTGCCGGGTCTTCTTCCTTTGCGTGGCTGCGCCCGGCCTGTTCGGCGCGCTGCATTTCTTCTTCCTCGGCTTTGGACTTAGGCGCGGCATCGCGCGCCGCTTGTTCAACTTTTCCGGACTTCACGAATGCCCGTTGGGCGTCGTCGTATTCTTTCGCCGCGTCGTAGTTGCCTTCGCCCTGCACCTCGTTTGGCTTCTTCATGCTGATCTCCTTTTTAGCCGCCAGTCAATCGACTCGCTACGCCGAGTGCGCAGCAATGAGGCTAGGGCACACCACATGCCCATCGCCGAGACACGGTTGGACCTCAAAAACGAGCAACGAGTTCGGCAACCAGCATCTACACCAGACGCTCCGATCTATCCCTTCGCATTTGCAGGAACGTTAGCCAACGCCGGCTTTGGCTGACGGCTCGCTGCGGATTGCGATGCGGCCGCGCGCGGAGGCAGGCGGGAGCGACTGCGCTCCGGTTGCCATGAGTGCATCGGGAAGCTCATGCACAGGTGTGGCGAAGTAGGGCTCTCGACGGGCGCTGGGCTTGCGCGTGATGCCGCGGTTGACCAGTTCGAGCAGCGCGCCGCCCTCGACGATACCGATGCGTTTGTTGACGGCAAATGCGCGTGCAGCCGGGTCCAGCGCGGCGCCGGTGATGGCGAGGCCACCGGTCGCCTGTTCGGACATCATGCTCGTATGCAGCGCTTGCATCGAAGCCATGCTCACAGCGCCGCGACCTGTGCTGCTGCAGTAGATCAGAATTGTCTTCTCTGCTTTGGTTGCGCGCAGCGTGTCGGAGCCTTCTTGGTTGCGCCCGATCGGTTTGATATCGTAGCCCCGCTCTTCGAGACCGGCTTCCACGCGCCGGCGAAACTGTTCGTCGGTCATCGCCCGCATCGCATCCAGACTCGCATGCGTGGGAGCCCTGGCGCGCCTGTGCCGGTGAAGCAGCGCGCTGATCGCGCCGAGCATCAGTAGTACGACTGCGGTGCAAACGACGGTAGTCCGCACCGATGGCAGCGCACCGGGCGCAGACAGTGGCGTCGTGGTGAGCGCCGCCGCACTGCAGGCGTAGAGAGCAGCCAATGAGAAGCCGAGGAATTGCTCGCAGCGCGGTCGAAACGTATGCGGGCGGTCGCCGGATTGTTGCGCAGTCATCGAGGATCCACCAGGTGAGATGCGCTAAATCTCGGAGCAAGGTTCTAGCCAGAGCGAGGGAGCGCATGCCGAGCCTCCGATCCGCCGTGCCGCGTATCATGGAGTTATCGATCCTCTTCAAGGCAGGCGATTCCATGTCGCTCTTCTGGCTGAAAGCCGTTCCCTGGTCCACCATCCTTTCGAACGCGCCGACGATCGTCGGTGGTGCGAAAAAGCTCGCAGCGCTAGTGCGCAACCAGTCGGACACCGCGCCGGTAGACCTCGCCGCGCGCGCAGACAGTGCGGTCACAGATACAGCGAGCACTATCGCAATGCTCGAGCGGCGTGTGCAGGCGTTAGAACAACAACAACGGGAAACGGCCGAGCTGCTGCGTGTACTGGCGGACAACAACGCGCAGATGGCGCGCGCGGTTGAAGTGCTGCATCGGCGCGCCAAGTTGCATTTCTACATCGCCACTGCGACGATGCTTGGGATGCTCGCGCTGACTGGCTGGCTGATCACGCACTAAGAACAGTCTATCGACACGCTGCCGCTCTCGTCAGCGTCACACGCCACGTCGTAACCCGCTCGTGACGTGAATCGCTAGCGTTGCAAGCTCGTGCGCGCCGGTGGAATGGCTTTGTTCGTGCGTTTGGGCGCCAGCTCGAGGGCCAATTCCATCTCGCGTCCGGGTGCGACGAATAGCTTGGACGGCGGCTCGATCAGCTCCAGATCCACCGGCAACCCTTCACGCTCGACCGTTATTGTCCAGTCGCCAGGCGTCAATCCATCCGCACGAAACTTGCCGTCCTGATCGCTAAAGCGCTTGACGACGCTGCCGCGCTGGCTCAGCACAACAAGTGCGCCGCCGAAACCACGTTCGGGTATGAGCCGGCCGGTGAACGGCCCGGCCTGCTCTGCCGAAGCCGAATCGTCGATCGGTGCGTCGCGCCATCGATATATTACAACCTGGCCCCAGATGCAGCCGGGACGCACGAGCGGCAGATCGACCACCTTCACAGCACCGCTGGCAACGTCGATCTCGACGGGAACGCCACGCGGAGATACTTTTCCTGCCGCCGCTTCGGAGCGATCGAAGTACAGGTATTGAGTACCCGGCTTCACCGCAGGAAAGAGAAAGATTCCTTGGCCGTCGCTTACCGCGGTGAAACCAGCCAGGCTCACGAGCACACCGCCTAGACCTTTGCCCGTCTCGAGGTCGTAGATGCGCCCGCGCACGCTGCCCGGACCGACCCGGCGCGTTGTACCCATCTGAAACGGGACGCTGTAGGAAAGCAGCATTTCAGTCGCCGGAATCGTGCCCTCGGTGTAGCGCGCGATAACCGACAGTTTCTGCCCATTCGGACGTTCGTGATCGTAGCTGACGTTGAGCGTGTCGTTACGGATGATGGTAGACGAGGTTCGCTGCGCGTTGAACACCATCGATGCACTGGTGCTCACGGCCAGCCGAGTGTTGATGCCGATACTCGTCTCCGCCGGCTGCAGGTTGTCGGTGTGCGTGTTGTTGTCATACGCGGCGTACATGCCGTAGCTGCTTCCTGCGGTGGCCTGCCATTGCGCATTTAGCGAAGCCAAGCTGGTGGCGAAGCTCGAACCCGCTAGATGATCCTGGCTGCGCCCCATCGCGCCGGTCATCTTCATACTGACGTCAGCGAGTTGATGGGCAACACTGAGCTGGGTGCTTCGGTTGTCCAGATTGAATTGCGGGGTCATCGCCTCATCGCTGCGGTGGCGTCCCCCGAGATCGACGCTAAAGTGTGTGCGATCGCTAATGGTGTAATCCGGGCCGGCGCTGAGCTGCTGTTCGTACGGTGCCGATCGCGTCGGATCGCGATCGAGGTTGTCCCGCTGCAATCGTGCGTTGCCGTGCAAGTGCAGGTTCGGCGACAAGCCATATTCGAGCGAGCCGAGATGTTGGCACGTGTCGCGATAGCTGCCAATGTAGTCTGCGCCGGCATCGAGCATGCGAAGGTTGTAGCGTAAGTGGTCGTCCGCACCCTTCAAGTCAGCGCGCATCGCCCCGCCCTGCGCGCCGTTGCCGCCGCCATCGGCGACTTCGACGTCGGTGTCCAGATAACGATTCCATGCGGCCTGATGGCGTAGACCGCCGACGCGCGAG
>JBDTMS010000024.1:0-13808 GCA_039934195.1 Betaproteobacteria bacterium | reverse complement strand
CATCGGGACGGCATTGCGTGCGGCGGCTGCCGGTGATGAAACCATCGAGCGGAACACGGCGGATGCGGTCCAGTGCGGTCAACTCGATCTGCGCATCGAGCGCGAGTAGCGCGGGGACCCCGTCCGCCGCCGGCGAGGCATTGCAGATGTTGCCCGCTATGGTTCCGGCGTTTTGAATTTGGATGCCACCGATCTCGCGTGCGGCGAGCTGCAACGCGGCGAACAGCGGCGGCAACGGCTGCGCGAGCAGGTCCGACCAGGTGGTCAATGCGCCGATGCGCAAACCATCAGCCGAGGCCTGGACGCCGCGCAGCGCGCGCACCGCACTGATGTCGAGCACGTCCTCATCGATCGGCCGGCCAACGCGAGCCGGGTAGAAGTCGGTGCCCCCCGCGAGCACCGTGAAGCGGCGCGATCGCAGAGCCGACAACGCATCCCCCAGGTCGGTCGGGCGCAGGTACATGCTGATGGGCTACGCGCTCATCGGGACGCTGCACCCGGCAGCGCATGAACGCGCCGGCTGCCGAATGAACGCGCCGGAGCAATTAACCAGTCCGGCGTACGCCGTATTTGCCGCCCTTTGCAGCATCGACCCTCCGAGTCTCGGCACGCATCGCTCGCGCCACTGGCTTGCGTTATCGTACCGGTTCGCTTGCGTTATGAAGCGTCTACTACAAAACTGTGTAGAAAACGCTTTATTCGAACCCCAACATCACCATATCCTACGTGCCTTCTGATTTCAACTCCCCGCGCCGCGCCGGATATCGCCGACGCGCGACACCGGCTAAGCGCAAAGGAACGAGATGACGCACGTGGTAACGGAGGCCTGCATCAAATGCAAATACACCGATTGCGTCGACGTTTGTCCGGTCGACTGCTTTCGCGAAGGCCTCAACATGCTGGTGATCGAGCCCGATGAGTGCATCGACTGCGCGGTGTGCATCCCCGAGTGTCCGGTGAATGCGATTTACGCCGACGTCGATGTGCCGCAGGCGCAGATGAAATTCCTCGCACTGAATGCCGAGATGTCCGCCAGCCTGCCGGCCATTACGTCGAAGAAGCCGGCACCGGCAGATGCCGACGATTGGCGCGACGTTGCAGACAAGCTGCAGTATCTAGAGCGCTGAGGTGAGACGAGACGCGCTGGCAACGAGCCCTAACTCCAAGCCAGGCGGCCGGGCTGCCGAAAAACCAGCGAGCGCACGCCGAACCGATCGGACCGGTACTGCTAAAAAGACCCCCGCGGGCGACAAAGTATTGCCGGTCAAGAATAGCCGTGTCGAACGCGCTCCCGTCAAGAAAAACCCGCTTAGGAAAAATCCGGTTAGGAAAAGCACGGTCAAGAAAAACCCGCTTAGGAAAACCCCGGTTAGGAAAAGCACGCCGGCAAAGCATGCGGGCGCCAGACGCGTCCGCGATCCGCAGGGCATGCAACGCAGGATTCTGCAGGCGGCGACCGCAGAGTTTGCCAGCCATGGCTACGGCGGCGCCCGCATCGAGCGTATCAGTCGCCGCGCGCGCACCGTCGATCGCATGCTGTATTACTACTTCGGCAGCAAAGAAAAGTTATTTCGCACGGTGCTGGAAAGGGCTTACCACGAGCTCGGGCAGGCGGAGCAGCAGCTCGATCTTGCCGGCACCCCCGCGGCAGAGGGGATGCGCGATCTGATCAAATTTACCTGGGATTACTACATTGCCCATCCGGAATTCATCCGGCTGCTCAACAACGAAAATCAGTATCGCGGGCTGCATCTGAAAAAGTCGCAGCGGGTGACGCAGCTGGCGTCTCCGATGCTTAGCATCGTGCGCGATCTGCTTGCGCGCGGCGCGAAAGAAAAGGTGTTTCGCCGCAATCTCGACCCGACGCAGATCTACGTGACGATTGCCGCGCTGGGCTACTTCTATCTGTCGAACCGCTATACGCTATCGCGCTTTCTCGATCGGGATTTAATGTCCGCGCAGCGGCGCACCGAGTGGCTGCAGCACATCACGGATGTGGTGATGAGTCACATCGGCAAGCGCTGATGCGCTGATCTGCGCGAATGTCGCTGAAATTAGGTGTGGGATAAACGGGATATCAGCAGAGCGGCCGGCGCTCGATCTCCGCCAGCACTTCGGGGCTGACCGGCACCTGGTCGTCGCCGAGGCTGTCTTCGGTCAGGCCGAGCAGTTCCACCCGCTGTTCGGCGGACAGTTGAAACACGGGGTTTGGTCACTTCCTTTAGATCCATATCCCCGCCTCTATCAATTTTCCGCAGCATAGTCTGTATAAGCGCAGCGGCCATTTCACGGTTTCTCGTGCAACTTGGAAAGCGGATTCGTCGCAGGCTGGACGGCAACCTTTGACGCGAGCCGAGCGGGCTGCGCTTACCCCGCAGCAGCTGCCGACTACTCCGATAGAACCGTAACCGGCTTTTGCGAAGAAACGTAGATCACCGAATCCTCGATCGCCTTGAGCTCATGCGTCTCGCCGGCTTCGGTGTAGCAATAATCGCCGGCGTTCAGCGTGGCGCCGTCGATGACCACCTGGCCGGAAATCACGAGTACATCTTCCCCCGCCGCATGGCGATGGCGCGGGCCGGTCGCGCCCGCTTTGATCCGGACCACCGCTGTCCGCCCGTTTTCCTGGCTAAGTCGCAGAACGGCACGCTCGGCTCCCTCATACCCAGCCGATACCCACTCTTGACTCCCTGCAGTCTTGACAAACATAGCGTCCTCTTCTGTGGTTTGGTTTGATTTGGTCTGGTTGATTTGCATGTGGCTGGTAGCATGTTCGCGCACCGCGCGCTGGCCGCGATTGCCGGATAAAGCCTACTATAATCGGTTCGGCTGATTAGCGCGTTTGTAATCCAGATCCTCTCTCGAGACCCGACATGAACGATGCTGCCGACCCAAGCGCCACCCAGGTGTTCCCATACTTCACGCACGAGCACGAAATGCTGCGCGCAACCCTGCGCCGATTCATCGCCGAGCGTGTGCTGCCGCACGCCGACGCATGGGAAGAGCAAGGTTTCGTGCCCCGCCAAGTGCTGCGCGATCTCGCCTCGCTCGGCGTATTCGGTATGCGATATTCGTCCGAATACGGCGGCGGCGAGTTGGACACGCTGTCGACCATCGTGCTTGCCGAAGAGCTCGGCCGCTCGACCTACGGCGGTTTTGCGATCACCGTGCTGGTTCACACCGACATGGCGTCGCCGCATCTGCATCACGCTGGGACGCCCGAGCAGTTATCGCGTTTCATGCCCGACATTATTGCCGGCAAAAAGATTTGCGCAGTCGCGATGACCGAAGCCGATGCGGGATCCGATCTGGCCGGCATGCGCTCCACCGCGCGGCCAGTGCCCGGCGGCTATGTGTTGAACGGCAGCAAGATGTACATCACCAACGGCGTCCACGGGGATGTCTATTTCGTCGCGGCGAAAACCGGCGAGCCGGGGCGCAATCGCCAGATGTCGATGTTCATCGTCGAGGCCGGCACGCCGGGCTTTCGCGTCGCACGTCCGCTCGAGAAACATGGCTGGCTGTCGAGCGACACCGCTGAGCTGGTCTTCGAAAACTGTATGGTGCCGGCCGAAAATCTGCTTGGCGGCGAGAACCGCGGCTTCTATGCGCTGATGCGCAATTTGCAGAACGAGCGGCTGGTGATGGGCGCGCAGGCAATCGGCGAAGCCTCGAAAGCTATCGAGCTCACGTTGAGCTGGGTCACTCAGCGAAAAGCATTCGGCACAACGCTTTGGCAGAACGCGGCGATCCGCCAGCGCATCGCTATGCGCGCAGCGCAAATCGAAGCCGGTCGCGCCCTGCTCTACAACACCGCCTGGCGCGATTCGCTCGGTCAGGATGTTACGAAAGAGGTATCGATGATCAAGGCGCTGTGCGGTACGCTGGTCAATGAGGTGTTGTACGACTGCATGCAGTTCCATGGCGGGCTCGGCTACATGCGCGAATCGCCGATCGAGCGGATGGTGCGCGACGCACGCGTGCAATCAATCGGCGGTGGCGCAACTGAGGTGATGCTGGAAGAGGTCGCCAAGCGCATGCATTGAGCGCTTCGGCGCCCCCGCGCCGGTCATATCGCCGCCGCAGATATGGCACCGCGCCGGTTATGGCACCGCGCCAGGCTATGTCGTCAACTCGGTACGTTTCCTCGCAGCGACATAGCTATCGATGCGCGCTCAAAGCAGTTCTCGATCAAAAGCTCGTTCAGGTGTAGCGTCCCTATAATCGTTCCTATGCGGTATTGCGCGAGCAACGCACATGGCGCCACTCGGTCGCACATCGCGGAACATATCGCGAGAGCACCTCCACGCAGTTGAGATGAGGTCTACTCGCATGGCGCGTTTCATTGTCTTTCCTCGTGACGATCCGGAACAGACCTCGCGCATCCGCCGCTATCTCATCGCATCGGGCACGTCACTCATGTTCGTCGGGCTGATGGGATTGTCTGTCTTGTGTGGCGTGCTGAATCTGCGCAGCTTCGTAATTGCCACGACCGCAGTGTTAGCCGCGATTTCGGTGTTCTACGTTTTGTTCCGCACCGGCGTCAATCGCAAGGCACGCGATCGCACGCTGACGATCCCGATGATGTGCTGCGCGGTCTGCGTGGTCACCTACGTGCTGTACCAAGTCGGCTCGGCGCGCGGCGCGTTTCTCTTGATGTATCCGGTGATCCTGTTTCCCGGCGTGTTCAGATTCAATACCCGAACGCTGCTGCACATGAGCGTCTTTATGATGGCGGGGTATGGGCTCGTCATTGCGCTCCTGATGTATGAGCACGCGCTAGGGCGCCCGCAAGTCGAGCTTTTGCAGTGGCTGGTGTTGAACACCGTGCTGGTCTGGTTTTCTTACATGGGCGGCTACGTCAACGATCTGCGGCGCCGGGTCCGCCAGAGCGAATACGACGAGCTTACGCGCGCCTACACACGGCGCCGGATCTTCGAGATTCTTTCGCACGAAAAGACTCGCGCTGACCGCGGCGCCGGGGCGCTGGCGATCTGCATGATGGACATCGATTTATTCAAGCGCGTGAACGATGGGCTCGGTCACCATGCGGGCGACGAGGTGCTAAAAAGCTTCGTCAATGTGGCGCAAGGCGAATTGCGCGCGATCGACTTCATCGGGCGCCACGGCGGTGATGAGTTTTTGCTCGTGCTGACCCAGACGTCGCTGCAGGGCGCACTCGAATGCGCTGAGCGTGTGCGCCAGCGGACCGAGCTTCTAACGATGACCCCGAGCGGTCATCCATTCGCCATCACCGTCTCGATCGGTGTCGCTCATTACCGCCCGGGCGAGGCCCTATCCGACACCATTCAGCGTGCCGACGAGGCGCTTTATCGCGCCAAGTCCCAGGGGCGCAATCGTGTCGAGTCCGAGCCTCTTTAGCGCCAGCCGGCAGGGTCGAATTGATCAACCGCGATGCCCGGCAACGCGACGGTCAATCGAAGCTGAAGCCTGCCGTGCGGGTGTAGTGATGCAGCCCTTCGTCCTGGATGACCAGAGAGCGCATGCGACGCGTCCCGCGATTGTGGTGCGAATGCAGTGCGGTCGCCGGCGTGATCATCGCGGCACCGTCTGACCAGTCGACGCGCTCGCCGTCGATTTTCGAAAAGATGCCCTCGCCCTGGATCGCCAAGGTAATGGCGACACCGTTGTGGCGATGCGGACGCTGATCGGCCCCCGGCGCAAGTGAGTTGATCGCGGAATTGATCGTGGGAATCGTGTTGAAGCTCGGGGCGAGCGCAGTGCTGGTGAACTGTACCGAATGACCGGTGGTATTCGGCGTAATCGGGCGCTGCCACACCGCCTCGAACTGGCGATTGATTTCCTGCGCCGGCCAATGCGTCGCTTCGACGACTGCTTTTCCAGGCGCCGGCGCGCGCAAACCTTCGAACGACAACAGCGGTTCATTGGTCGCGACGAATAGCAAACAATCGCTAGCCGCCGCGTTATGCACGCTGGTCGCGCCCCCGGGGAAACAAAACACGTCGCCTGCGACCCAAACGATCGTCTCGCCCGCATTGCTGCTCGAACCGGCGCCGTGCATCACGTAGTAGAGCTCGCCGGATGCAACGAAGTCGGTGCGCAGCGATTCGCCTGCGCGAAGCTTGATGTAGCGTGCCAGCAAGGTGGGCGTCGTCGCCGGATACGCAGTCGTCAGGTCGCTAGACTGGTCGAGCGGGATCATGCCGGTCGGCGTGTTCGCGGCAAAGGCACGATCGCGCTCGGCCAAAAACTGGCGGGAC
This sequence comes from Betaproteobacteria bacterium, assembly GCA_039934195.1. Taxonomy (GTDB): domain Bacteria; phylum Pseudomonadota; class Gammaproteobacteria; order Burkholderiales; family SHXO01; genus SHXO01. Next base: position 7,566 of record JBDTMS010000024.1, on the reverse strand, counting down.
GGCACCGCGGGCCACGCAAATGCAAAACCGTTCTCTGCCGTGTTGTAGCGCGCGCGTCGCGCATACGGCGTTTGCGCTACATCGCGCGTGGCAACCGCCTGGTCTTCCATAGTCATCGCATCTTCCTCGTCACGTCGGTGGGTGGAGAACCGCATCGATCCTCAGCTCTCGAATGCGTCGATGATACCTGAGGTACAAGCCGGGTTGAACGAGCGGTTGCTCCCGGATAATTCAACCGTCGCCGAGCGATGGAATTTTGCTATACGCCCGTCTGCTTGCGCGCCTTGCGTTCGGCACGATCGATCACGCTTGTTTCCAGCTTGCCGGCGAGCTGCTGCGCGTCTTTGTATTTCACCAGCGGCAGCACCCAGGCGTAGCGCTTCCAATGTTCGAACAACGGATACACCCGCTGCGACGCCAGCACGATCGGCACCACGGGCACCGACGGCAACTGCGGAATAATTGCCGTGAGCTCTTGCGGCACGCTCTTCGGATCGGTCAGATCTGCGACGATGAAGCGCGACATGTGCGCGAGCGTCACGACCGTCTCGGTGAGGTCGCGCTGCGCCGCGCGCTGGAAATCGAACAACATCGGCACGTAGCCGCGCGCGCGCAAGTCGTTGCGCAAGGCAGCGAGCACCGGTTTGCGCTCGGCGCTGAAGCGTCCCAGGATCAGCACAGCTTTCTTGCCGACCGTATCGATCACGCTGCGAATCTTGTCGTTGTGCAGCAGCAGATACACCAATTGTGCGACCTCGAGATCGTCGACCAGAACTGCCGGCTCTGACGGCGTCGCGCGAATAATCAGGTTCGACTGATCTTGCGGGCGGCCGCGCAAATTCCACACCGAGATGCCGTAGATCTCGCAGCCGGTCAGCACCGCACCTTCTAGCCGCACTTCCGCCAGTGACGAATGGCGCAGCACCGCGCCGGTGAGATCCGCGTGATCGAGCCGCGCGCGGCGCAAGCTCGTTGCGCGAAGATCGGCACCGCGCAGATTGGCGCGCGTGAGATTGGCGCGGCTCAAAATACTCTGGCGAAAGTTGCTGCGCTCGAGATTTGCACCGGCAAGATTGATACCGCGAAGATCTCGATCGATCAGCAACGCGCGGCTGAGGTCGGGCTGCACGGCCGGACTGCGCCGTCGCCACGCGTTCCAGGCGGTAACGCCCTGCGCGAGCCGATCGACCTGGCGCGAGTCAGCCATTTGCTGCAATCGTTTGAGGCAATCGCCTGAATCTGTGGAGGCGGCAGGACGGAAAACGCAGTTGCTTCGGCGCGCCGATCACGCGAGACGAACCCAAGCGCGCCGCACGATCAACGACATCAACGCAACGTTCGCGCGCTGATGTCGTGCCTGCCGGAGATCAGCGGTCGACGCTTATTGCGTAACCGTTGCGTGCTTGCGGCGGATCGACGCTTCGACTTCGACGCGGCGATCTTTCTGCAGACAGGTGATCAACTCTTCGCGTCCGAGGCCGCTGCATTCGCCCGGCTGCGTGAGCGGCGCCTTGTTGCCGCGGCCTTCGTAGAATACTTTGTTGTCCGGGATACCCTTGTGGATCAGGTATTGCGCAACCGCCCAGGCGCGGAGCTCGGACAGGCGCTGATTGTATTGCGAGCTGCCGATGCGATCGGTATAGCCAATGATGTCGAGCCGGTCGAATTCGGCCGTGGTCAGCTTGCCGGCGAGATCGTCGAGAATGCCTTTGACCTCGTCTCTGAGCGCGTACTGATCGAAATCGAACTTACCCTCTTCATTGACGCCGAGCACCAGCGGCAGCATGCCGCCCAGTGTCTGCGGCTTGAACTCTTCATCGACGCGCACATTGCTGTTCGGCACATCGATCGCGGCGATGCGGCGATCCTCGTCGTCTTCGACGCCGGCCTCGCCTACACCCAACCCCACGCCGTCGCGCCCACCATCCGCGCGCTGCTCACCGCCAACGCCGTTGGCATTGGCGCCGGCGCTCGAATCGCCGGTCATGTCGCCGTTGCCGGCCGCGCCGTTGCGACCACCGTTTGCTTGCGAGCCGCCTGCGGCGTTGCCGTTTGTGCCGTTCGTGCCGGCAGCGTTGGCGCCGGCGCCGTTTGCTCCCGTACCGTTGGGGCCGCCCGCGCCGTTTGCTGCCGCGCCGTTCGCTCCTGCGCCATTCGCTCCTGCGCCGTTCGCTCCCGCACCGTTCGCTCCTGCGCCGTTGGGGCCGCCGGCGCCGTTACTTGCTGCGTTGTTGCCGTTAGCGCCACCCGCTTCATTGCCCGCAGCGCCGGCGCCGCGCTTCGCTCCACCGGCACCGCTGTTTGCGCCGGCCGAGTTGTTGCCCGACGCCGCGCCGCCGGCGCCCGTCCCAGGTTTGCCGTTTGCACCGCTGGTAGTGCCATCGCCCCGCGCGCCTCGCGTACCTGCGCCGCCCGCTGCGCTGGAGGAACCATCTGTTGCTTGATCGAATGAAGAGGCGTTGCCGTCCTCGCGGCGCGACGCTACCGAGTTGGCGCCGCCGTCTGCGCCGCCGGTGCTTCCCGACGAGGTACCGTCGGCTTTTTTGCCGCCGCTATTGGTGCCGGCGCTGTTTGCCGCCTTGCCGCCGGGCTTGTTCGCCCCGCCTGCGCTGCTTCCCTTGCCTGGCTTGGCGGAGGGTCCGCTTGCGGGATCGTTGCTGCCGGCGCCGCCGTTGCGGCCATCGGTGGCCGCGTCGGCTTGCATGCCGGCGCTCGGATGCAGCGCTTTCGTCGCACACCCGGCAAGGCTGAGGGCGATGAACAGCGGCAGCAGTCTCAGCATCCCTGGACGCAGCGATCGCGCGCCTGCTGAAATTTGGTTACCTGCGAACTTGGCGTTCGGATTGATCATTGCGAAGTGTCCTCTCGGATGCGCGTTATGTCTGCGATCTCAATTGTCGGTGCAATTTTAACCGAGTTGAGCGGCCCGGTTGGCGAGCACCGCTATACGTTTGCTCAAATGCGTCGATAAAGCTCCACCCGCAGTGCCGCCGAGTGTTGGTCGTGAGCGACAATTCCATCCAGTTCGATGCGCATTCTTGAGCGTTCTGCAAACCGGCGCACCCGTCGCTTCGCGGCCGAGAGTACAACATGAACTGGCGTTGGCTGCTCGTAATTCTGGTTCTCTTCGGCGCTTGGAATCACTGGCACAGCCGGCCGGTCTCGTATGCCCCAGGCGTGCTGGTCAGCTCGCAGCCGCAGCAGTCCGACGTCGCTACGATCGCAGGTGCACCGCCAGAACAGACCGGCGGCGGCGCAGTCGGTTCAATTCCAGCGCGGAACGGCTATCGCATCACTGCGCTGCAAACGTTCAGCCTGGAAGCGCGCGTGCTCGGCGCGGAACACTACCGATTCGACCGAGAAGCCGACGTCGCGCCGGTCGACCTGGCGCTCGGCTGGGGGCCGATGTCGGATCAATCGGTACTGAATCGCATCGAGATCAGCCAACGCGGGCGCTTTTTTCACTGGCACGTCGACGAATTTCCAATTCCGCGCCACGAGATCGAAGTCAACAGCGCCAACATGCACATGATCCCTGCGAACGACACGATCGCGTCGCAATTGCAGGCAGTGCGTCCCGGTCAGATCGTGAAGTTCAGCGGCTATTTGGTTGAAGTGACTGCGGCGGACGGCTGGCGCTGGCGCAGCTCTCTCACACGTGAGGACACCGGCGCCGGCGCATGCGAGCTGGTGTGGGTGGAAAAGCTCATGGTCGAGTAGCGCCCGTAGAAAGGCGCGCAGGGACGGGTTCACGCTGTAGACGATCCTGCTGAAAGCCACGCGCATGATGCTTCGCGCTGACCAATCGAGTTCCGTATGGCTTGCAATATTCCCTGCTCTTAGCGCGGCAATACTCAAGCGTAGTACGCGGGTGTCCCGGAAATCAGGAACGCTGGATAAGTGTTGAATCCATTTCATTCAACGCGCTCTACGTGGGTGCACCTGGATGTTGCATCCACCTCAAACTAACGCTCACGGGTCAGGCTTGATACGTTGTGACACAGCCACCTCGCCGTAGTACTATCTGCCCATGCCCAGAAAATCCCGTCTCCACCTGCGCGGCGGCCTCTACCACGTCATCCTGCGCGGCAATGCCGGCCACGACATTTTCTTCGAAGAAGAGGATCGCTTCTTCTTCTATCGCCTGCTCGACGAAGGAACGCGGCGCTTCGGCTATCGCGTGCACGCGTTCTGCCTGATGGACAATCACATCCATCTGGCGCTGCAGATGGGTGGCCAGCCCCTGTCGAAGGGGCTGCAGAACCTCACCTTCCGCTACGCAAGGCACATCAACCAGACACAGAACCGTGCGGGTCATCTGTTTCAGGGACGCTACAAGGCGCTGCTGGTCGATGCCGAAAACTATGGTCTGGAGCTGGTCCGCTACATTCACCTGAATCCCGTCAGAGAGCGGCTGGTCACCGATCCCGCGGACTATCAATACAGCGGGCACATCGGCTATCTCGGCAAGCGAGCGTTCAGTTTCCTGACCACCGATTGGGTGTTGTCGCAGTTCGATGAGCGCGTGACGCTCGCCCGGCGACGCTATCTGCAATTCATTGCGGAGGCTATGGGGCAGCGGCAGCCAGCCGAGTTTCATCAAAGCAAAGAAAAACGCGTGCTGGGCGACGATCGATTTGTCGCGCATGCGCTGCAAGCCAGCGGCGAGCCCGCCGGCGTCCGAAAGCCGAACCTGGATCGTATCGTCGCGTACGTTTGCAAGGGCAGCGGACTGAAAGAAGAGCAGCTTGCGCGAGCGGGTAAGGGCAGGGCCGAAGCGCAGACGCGCGCATTGATCGGTTGGCTGGTGGTGAACTCGAGCAACGTCACGCTGACCGAAGTCGCGCGACGCTTTCGCCGCGATCTTTCCGGTATCAGCCGCGCAGTTTCAGACCTAGAGCGTATTGCGAGCGAAGACGGCGCGAAACGAAAAGCGCTAGTGGTCCATCAAAACGCGATATCGGAAGCGTGACGGTTTTGCGTTAGGGCGGGTCGAGACCCCGCTCACAATCGTCCGAATCATTCGCCCCCCGTCCGCAGCACCCTGGTCTGAATAGAAGGCATCGCCGCGTGCGAAGCACTGTCTTGTCGCACCGTTGATGTCATGGAGTACCGCCGATGTCATGGCGCACCGCTATGGATACGGCGCAAAGCGAAAATCGGTACCGAAAAGCGAAGATCGGCACCGATTCCAATAGCAAAAATAATACTGCACCGGACTCCCGATCGCGAGCTTGCGTGCAATCGGCAGGCCTGAGTGCACTAAGGCCTCACGCTTCCGCTAAGGCCTCACGCTTCGCGCGGCCTCGAGCATCTCGTCTTCGCCTGGCGATCTTCCCATCTGGTTGGGATTGTCGGGCGCTTCGATGTGCGACCATCGCACCACGCCGCCCGCATCGATCAGGAAATGGCTGGTCATCTGCGTACGATGCGCCGCCATGATCTGCATGTCGAACTCGGTCATCTCGAAAGCGTCCCGCTTGTTAAGCAACTCGGTGCCCGCCATCAAGCTCATCTTTTCGGGCAGCTCGCCATCCGGGTTGATCGAGTTGGTCATCAGTTGCGTAACAGTGCACTGCTTCGGCCAGACGATCTCGCGAGGGTCGGTGCTTTCCGGTACGACGTCGATCTTGAACACCCCGAATGCCCGATGTGTTTGCACGTCAGGATCAGCAGCCAAGTGCAGTCGCGTGGGCCGATATTGATAATACTGGCGCGCGCGCTCGAGATGCGCGTTGAGGATCGCGACCGCAGCCACACCTTCCTGGGCCAGCTTTTCCTGCATCATCGCGAGCCGCGCGATATGCCTTCGGCAGAACGGACAATGGAGGCCGCGAAACAAGCCGACCATCACCGCCTTTTTTCCGCGGTAGTCTTACAGCGACACCATGCCGTCCCTGTGGATCGCAGGCAAACGGAAAGCGGGTGCGGAATCACCCGGACGCAGCGGCTGATCGGGGACGGATGTCATGTCGAGCTCCTTCTATCGGATTACATACCAGTGACGGGGCTGCTCATACCAGAAAGGACAATACCATCATGGCGTCGGGGTCGAGGCCGGCGTGTTCGCAGACTTGCCTTGCTTTGTCCATGTAGATTTCGGCTTGCGGCGGATCGTCGAGGTCGAGATACAGCGTCGCCAGCCCGTCGTAGCAAGGGAACAGCAGTTGCGGCTCACCGCTCTTTTCAGCCAGCGCCGATGCCTCGACATAATAAACCAGAGCTTGTTCCGGATCACCGTGACACTGATAGATTTGCCCCAACACGACCAGCGATACAGCCAGGTGATCAACGAATCCGGCGCGCCGGTCGATGTCGATCGCCATCTGTGCCGCGGCCACGCCGCGTTCTTCGCAGCGGTTGGTGAGCTCGCAGTAGGCAATAGCGAGATTGGCATACATTCTCGACTGCAGACCGAGGTCGCCGATGCGCTTGGCTACTTCGAGGCTGCGCTCGCAGGCGTCGATCGCTTGCTGCGGATTGCGCGATCCGTACAAGACGCCGAGAATGGCGAGTCCGCGCGATTCTGCGTGCAGCAGACCGGCGTCGCGCGCGATGGCCACACTGCGCTCCAGCGCAGCAATCGCCTCGACAAAACGTTCCAGCCGCGCCAGGGCCACGCCTTGCGTATTGAGGATGGTAGACATCGCGCTCGCGGCGGTTGCGTGCTCGTCGCCCGCACGGCTCTGCGGGCTTGCCGCGATACGCTCCATCTGGGCCAGCGCTTGCCGGATCCATTCCAGCGCGCTGACGTTGTCGCCGCTGCGATAATCCAGATGTCCCAGTTGCTGAAACAGGTGAGCGCGCTCGAGGTGATCGCCGGTGTCGACAAGCAGCGCGAGCGCCTCTTGCACGCACCGCCTTGCATCGAGACGCTGCCCGACGGCCCAGTGCAGCTCGGCGATCTTGCGCAGCACACGGCTGTGCGCGATGCTGTTGCCTGACGCCTTATAGACTTCGCGCGCTGCCTCGAGGTGCACCCACGCCGAGTCACGCTCGCCGATCGGCGTCAGCACATCGCTTAGCCGCTCGCGCACTTCAATGCGTTCGGCCTCCGCGCGCTCAGTTGCGTCGAGCGTCTCCAGCGCAAGCTCGTAGTTGCGAATCGCGTCGGCGTTGGCGTAGATCGAGCGAGCCCAGTCACCCGCTTGCGTCAGATAACGCGCGCCCTTCGCCTTGTCATTGCTCAAACGAAAGTGGTGGCCGAGGATCTGCAGATCCTCTGCGCGCGGCGGCTTGCCCTCGCCCAGTGCCTCGAGCGTCTCGCCGATGCGCGTGTGCAGGTCGGCGCGGCGCCGAGCGAGTAAGTTCTGGTAGGACACTTCTTGGAATAAGCCATGGCGGAATCGGTATTGTGCGGCATCCGTTTCGCTGCCGTCGACTGTCGATGCTTTCGCTACTCGGGCCAGCAGCCCGACGTCGATTAGGGCTTCCAGCACGGTGTCCAGTGTCGCGGGTGCGCTCGTAATTCTGCGCAGAAGAGGAGCGCTGAAAACCACACCGATCACCGCAGCTTCTTGCAAAGCCGCTCGCGCGCGGCCCGGCAGCCGATCGATGCGTGCGAGC
>JBDTMS010000023.1:0-13907 GCA_039934195.1 Betaproteobacteria bacterium | reverse complement strand
TTCAGCAACCCACCAAAGTGCCCACACCTATCGGTTGTATATTTTTAAAGAGCGAGCTGCCAGCTAAAGTCAACAAGGGCACGCCAGAAATGCAGGCGATATCTTGTTGGGAACTAGGGCTGTGAACAGCGAAAAACCGTGTAGCGACCAAACGAAAGAAAACTTTGGCTGCACGAAGCAAACGAAACCTGGTTGCAACTCGAACCGAAAGCGAACTACAGAATGCCAACTACGGAACGCCAACTGTAGTGCAACCGAAAATTTGGTTGCGGGGGCAGGATTTGAACCTACGACCTTCGGGTTATGAGCCCGACGAGCTGCCAGACTGCTCCACCCCGCGCCCGTTTTGTAGAGGCAGTATTATAGGAGTGTGACCAAGACGAGTCAACTTAGTGAAAATCGTTATCGTCAGTCGTCTTCCGAAACCCAGTCAAGCACAGGTGCCCATTGATCCACGTCGCGCTGGCTCAGGTATGTCGGCAAATCGAAGATGCTCATGCCGTTGAACGCTGCATTAGGATAGATCTGGCTATCACGAAGATAGGTCAGCACGGGGAGTTCGAACTGCTCAAGGAAGGCTTCCAACGTGGCGGCCGCTCGCGTTCGCGGGTCGACGCGCACCCCGATTATCCCCACAAACGACTTACTTCTCCTGATTGCCTTCTCTTCCCCCAGCACTTGCAGAAACGCCCCCGTAGCAGACATATCAAATAGAGAAGGTTGAACTGGAATAAGCACTTTGGAGGCAAACTTCAAGTTATGGGTCAGGCTTTTTCCATGAAACCCGGCGGGAGAATCAACTATGAGTCGTCGGCCTTTGCCTAATGCAGGCGTCGCTTCTTCATCGCGTTGATCCAAACGATTTACAACCGGTAGATGCGGCGGGCGCATCGATAACCAAGTAAGCGAGGATTGCTGACGATCGAGGTCCCACAGATAGACGTCCTCTCCACGCTGAGCCAAACCACCGGCTAGGTTCGTGGCAACGGTGGTTTTTCCTGCCCCGCCTTTAGGATTAACGACCAATACTGAATGCACGTATTCTCCCCGAGTTGCTTCAACTCATTGGCGAGCGACCAGCTCTTGCTGATCCTGCAGATGTTCTGCGCCGGCTATTACGTCACCAGGCTCTTCTTCATCAGATAGCGGCCCGGAGAGATCGGGCTCGAGTAAATTGCCGAGTTCCTCGAGGGCCGGAAGCTCAGTGAGCGAACGTAGCTTGAGGTCATCAAGAAACGCCTTCGTCGTCGAATAAAGCGCCGGGCGCCCTGGTACCTCACGGTGTCCCACGACGTCGATCCAGCCGCGGGCTTCCAGCGCTTTCAGAATCCCGGTAGAAACAGAAACACTCCGGATCCCTTCGATATCCCCGCGTGTAACGGGTTGTCGGTAGGCAATGATAGCGAGAGTCTCCAGCACGGCCCGTGAGTAGCGCGGCGGCTTCTGCGGATTCAGACGGTCCAAATACTGCTGATATTCCGCACGTGCCTGAAAGCGCCAACCGCTCGCGACAAGTACGAGCTCGATGCCGCGGTCCTGCCAATCGACACGTAACTCGTCCAGTAGCCTGCGAATCACGTCGGTGCCGATTTCATCGTCGAACAATCTGCACAGCTCGACGATTGGCAGCGGATCCGAACTGGTAAGTAGCGCCGTTTCTAGCGCGGTTTTGGCTCTAGCGAGATCGTTAGACGGATCCATCGCGGGTCCTAACATAGATTGGCGCAAAGCTTCCCTGCTGGGTCAGTTCCAAGAGACTTTCGCGCGCAAGCTCGAGAATCGCCAGGAAGGTGACCACTAAATCCGCGATTCCGCGTGCAGGATCAAACAGCGTCGTGAATTCCCGGAAGCCTGCCGATTGGAGTCGTCTAAGAATCTGACTCATGCGCTCGCGCACCGACAATTGTTCGCGCGTGACGCGGTGATGACGATTCGAATTGGCGCGGGCCAACAACCCAAGCCATGCGCTCCGAAGATCCTCAGCCTCCACATCGGGTAACCGCTCTATTGCTGTGCGCTCGATCCATACGCTGACTACGGTGAAATCGCGGCCGGCTTGAGGGAGTGCGTCCAAACCGCGCGCTGCCTGCTTCATCTGTTCGTATTGGAGCAGTCGCTTGACCAACTCGGCGCGCGGATCTGCAACTTCTTCAGATTCCCGCCGGGGCTTAGGCAACAACATGCGCGACTTGATCTCAATCAGCAAGGCAGCCATCAGCAAATACTCGGCGGCGAGCTCGAGCTGACTCGCGCGCATCACCTCTACATATCCCATGTACTGTGCTGTGAGTTGCGCCATCGGAATATCGAGCACGTCCAGATTATGGCGCCGGATCAAATAGAGAAGCAGATCCAGCGGCCCTTCGAACGCTTCCAAAATAATGCATAGCGCGTCCGGCGGGATAAAGAGGTCCAGCGGAAATTCGATAACCGGCTGCCCATACAAACGAGCCACCGGCGCCTCGCCATTCGCGGGCGTCGCATCCGGAGCTACTTCGAGTTCGGCGTAAGCCATTGTTTGATTAATAGGTCACTCGTGAAGCTGCGAGCGCTCCAGCCGCATTGCCTGTAAGCGAGTTGCGCGATTATCCGCGAAAGCTCGGCGGCGTTCCAGACCGGGCACAAAAACGCGCTGAACGAAGCCATTCGAACGTGCCCCGAGCATGAGCCCGGTTGGCTAATGTTTCCCGAAAAATGGCCGTAAACCGTTCGCATCTGAAGCGTTCGTGTATGCCTGCTGCGCCCCATATCACCAGGGATTTTTCGATGTATGAGTTGTTGCGCCAGATCGATGGCAGAACCAAGCTTGCGGGCACCAACAAGCTCGAGATCCTGCTCTTCTCGCTCGGCACCGAACGCAGCAGCGGTCGCAGAGAAACCTACGGCATTAACGTTTTCAAAGTGCGCGAAGTAATGCGCACGCCTGCGATCACGCGGGCCCCCGATATGCCACCGTCAGTTGAAGGCATGGTGAGCTTGCGCGGAATTCTAGTGCCGGTCGTCGACTTGGCGAAGTATGCGGGCATCGATGTCGTAACGTCGCCCGAGATAATGATCGTCACCGAATACAACCTACACACACAGGGCTTTTTGGTCGAAGCCGTGGATACCATCCTGCGCATCGACTGGTCGAGCATGCGCGTGCCCCCGGACATGCTCGTTAAGACGACAGGTGGATTCGTAACCGCAGTTACCGAACTGTCGGATGGCCGCCTGGTAATGATGCTGGACGTCGAGCGTGTGTTATTCGAAACCACGCGTCAGGACGATGAGCTCGTGTTCCGGGACGTGAAGCCGATCGAGACCGGCGAGCACACGATCCTTTTCGCCGATGACTCATCGGTCGCACGCAAACAGATTGCGCGCACGCTGGACGCCTTGAAGGTGCGCCAGATCAGCGCGATCAATGGCACGCAGGCGTGGCAAGAGCTCGACAAGATCGCAACGCTGGCTGAGACGAATCATCGACGCGCATCCGACTACGTACATCTCGTGTTGACCGATGTAGAGATGCCGGAGATGGATGGCTTCATTCTGACTAAGCGCATCAAGTCGGATCCGCGCCTGTCGGACATACCTGTGATCATGCACTCTTCGCTGTCTGGAATGCAGAATCAGCATCTCGGTTTGTCGGTCGGCGTCGACGAGTACGTATCGAAATTCGAGCCCCGACGCTTGGCAGAGGTGTTGACCCGACACCTGGCCGGGGTGCGCGCACGAGTCCACAAGCCGGTCGAGGCATAGTCGTGATTGCAGAGGAACAGGAACACGTGCTCCAGTCGGTCGATGCCCGGACCACTCTGGTCGGCTCGAACAAGATGGAGATTCTGCTGTTCAGCCTTGGCACGCGAGAGACTTTCGGCATCAACGTTTTCAAGGTGCGCGAAGTCACCAAGACCCCGCCGATTACGAAAACACCGAACATGCCGGCGGGCGTGGAAGGTGTCATCTCGCTCAGGGGGAACATAATTCCAGTGATCAGCCTGTCGCAATTCGTCGGAATCGAGAATCCGAACAACAGCGTCGGCAGCGCGATGATGGTTACCGAATACAGTCGCAGAACCCAGGGATTTCTGGTCGAGTCGGTCGATCGCATCGTGCGAGTGGATTGGGAAAAAGTCCGATCGCCTGAGACGATCTTGACCTCAGGCGAGAGTTTGATTACCGCGGTGACTGAGCTTCCGGGCGGTCATCTCGTGTCGATTCTGGACGTAGAACAGATTCTCGCGAATGCATTCGGCGAAGTTCCAATTCCCGAGCTCGAGCCGGTGGCCGCCTCGGACGGCACCGTGTTCTTCGTGGACGATTCGCTGGTGGCGCGCAAAGAGATCGCGCAGGTGCTCGACCGCCTTCACGTCAAATATCACCAGGCCAACAACGGACAGGAAGCGTGGGACCGTCTGCAGGGCATCGCGCAACGCGCAGTCCAGGATCAGCAGCCGCTGCGCGAGTTGCTAAGCCTCATTCTGGTCGATGCCGAGATGCCCGAAATGGATGGCTATGTTCTCACGCGCCACGTCAAAAGCGATCGACGCTTCGATGGCGTGCCGGTGGTGATGCACTCGTCGCTTTCGTCGGAAGCCAACCGCGCGATGGGCAAGAGCGTCGGCGTCGATGCCTACGTCGCGAAATTCAATCCTCAGGTGTTGGCCGATACGCTTCGTCCTCTTCTTCAAAGCTAACCTCACTCGCCCTTGCATATGATGACCGTGCCCTACGTAAGCCTCGATGTCACGCCCGGAGGCTGCCATGTCTAATCCCGATCTGAAGTTTCTCGTAGTCGATGACTTCTCCACAATGCGACGCATCGTGCGCAACCTGCTCAAGGAACTCGGCTTCGCGAACGCAGAAGAGGCCGAAGACGGCGTCGTCGCGCTGCAGAAGCTGCACGCCGGCGGGTTCGATTTTGTCGTATCGGATTGGAATATGCCGAACATGACCGGCATCGATCTGCTGCGCGCGATCCGGGCAGATGCCGCGCTGAAACATCTACCGGTGCTGATGGTGACCGCCGAGGCGAAGAAAGAAAATATCATCGAAGCGGCCCAGGCAGGTGCAAACGGATACATCGTCAAGCCGTTTACTGCGGCGACGCTGGACGAGAAGCTGAACAAGATTTTCCAGACCCTGCAAAAGACTGGAGCCACGACATGAGCGCGAGTGCGCAAGCAGCCATTGCGGGCGATGGGGAAGATTTAGAGGCGCTGTTCGACAGCATTTCTGCAGCGACGCGCACCGATGTGGACCCCGTAACGGAAACGGCTGCGGGCGATGGAGCAACGTCTGGCGACGTGGTCTCGCAGCTTGGGCAATTGACACGTAAGTTGCACGATACGATGCGCGAGCTCGGCTATGACACGTTGTTGCAGAATGCAGCGGAGTCGATGCCCGACGCACGCGATCGCTTGAGCTACGTTGCCAAGATGACCGAGCAGGCGGCACAGCGCGCGCTGAGCGCCATCGAAACTGCCAAGCCGATTCAAGACGCACTGGGTTCGAACGCATCCGCGCTCGCCAAGGATTGGGACAAAGTATTCAGCCGCGAATTGAGCGGCGATCAGTTCAAGGCGTTAGCCGAGCGTACGCGCGCATTCCTCAGCGATGTGCCGGCAAAAACCGAAGCTACCAACGCGCAGCTGATGGACATCATGATGGCGCAAGACTTTCAGGATTTGACCGGTCAGGTCATTCAGCGCGTCACCAAGATGGCGCAGGACATGGAGCAGCAGTTGTTGCAGCTCCTTCTGCAAAACGCACCGCCTGAACGACGCGAAGCGGCGCAGTCGCTGGGCCTGCTCAACGGACCGGTGATCAACTCGAAGGGTCGCAACGACGTGGTAACCGACCAAGCTCAAGTAGACGAGTTGTTAGAAAGCCTCGGATTCTGATTCGACCAAGGAACAGCAACAAATGAGCGCTTTTCAGGGCATGGAAGAAATTCTCCAAGACTTTTTAACCGAAGCCTCAGAGCTGCTCTCGGGTGTCGACAACAAACTGGTCGAGCTCGAACGTCATCCGAAAGACAAAAAGCTGTTGAATGAGATCTTCCGCGGGTTCCATACGATCAAAGGCGGCGCTGGATTCCTCAACGTCACCGAGCTGGTTGCGCTTTGCCATCTCACCGAGAGTCTGTTCGACAAACTGCGTACCGGAGAAATGCAGTTACGCGCGGAAACCATGGACGTCATCATGGAGGCGACCGGCGTCGTCCGCGACATGTTCAATAGCCTGGCGAAAGCGTCGATGCCTGCGGCCGCTGACCCGGCCCTGCTGGCGGCCCTGCAAGCGGTGCTGGATGGCAAAATTGCGCCAGCCGAAACGGCTCCTGCGGCCCCAGCGCCGGCGCCGGCCGCCGTACCGGACGGTGCACAACCCGACTGGCAGAAGCTGTACGACGCGGTTGCACCGCCTTTGCCGGGGACTGCCGTCGTTACGCCGCTGCCGGTAGCGGTGCCCGCGCAAGCCCCGCCGAAATTTCCGCCGGAAGGTCGTCGTGCGACCGATCAACCCGACGCGGAAGGAATGCGCGTCGGCCGACGCGACAACGACAAGGTAGCGGTATCCGCGGTATCCGCCGAATCCACGATTCGAATCGATACCACGCGCCTCGACCAGGTGCTGAATTTGTCCGGCGAGATCGGACTTGCGAAGAATCGTTTGAACTGCCTTCGTACCGATCTACTGCACGGCAAGGTCGATCAGGAGACGATGCGTGAGCTCGACCAGGCTGTAAGTCATCTCGACTTGCTGGTCGGCGATCTGCAGAACGCGGTCATGAAGACGCGCATGCAGCCGGTGGGTCGCTTGTTCCAAAAATATCCACGCGTCGTGCGCGACTTGTCGCGCCAGCTCGGCAAGCAAGTCGATCTCGAAATTTCCGGTGAAGAGACCGAGCTCGACAAGACCATGATCGAGGATCTCAACGATCCGTTGATCCACCTGGTGCGCAACGCGGTCGATCACGGAATCGAGATGCCCGACGAGCGCCTCGCTCAGGGCAAGCCGGCCAAGAGCGTGCTGCGCTTGACCGCCGAGCAAATCGGCGATCACATCATTCTGCAGATTCGCGATGACGGTCGCGGCATTCGGCCCGACGTGCTTCGTCGCAAGGCAGTAGAAAAAGGCTTGATTGAAGCCGAAGCAGCCGCGAATCTGGACGATCAGGAAGCGCTCAAGCTGATTTTCCTGCCCGGCTTCTCGACGAAAGACGATATCAGCAGTGTGTCCGGCCGCGGTGTCGGCATGGATGTGGTCAAGACCAACATCCAGAAGCTCAACGGGCGCATCGAGATCAAATCGGTCATCGGTGAAGGTAGCATCTTCACGATCTACCTTCCGCTTACGCTGGCCATCTTGCCGGTGCTGGTGATCAAAGTCGGGACGCAACCGTTCGCGGTGCCGCTGTCTCTCGTGCGAGAGATTATTCCGATCAACCCAGAAGACGTCCAGGAGGTCTCCGGTCGGGCGACCATGATAATCCGCAACGAAGTGCTGCCGATCAGATCGCTCGCCGGGATGATCGGCTGGCCGATGGACAAGCCCCCCGCGTACGGTGTCCTGCTGCAGTCGTCGGTGCGCTCCTTCGTGCTCGCAGTCGACGGTTTCGTCGGCCGCGACGACGTCGTGATCAAACCGTTGGAAGATATCAAACCGAAAGGCATTGCCGGCGCGACGTTGTCCGGAGATGGCTCCGTTGTACTCGTACTCGACATGGAACAGCTCATATCCGAACCGATGCGCGAAACGCGCGCTGACTTGTTCAGATTAGCCGCATAACGCCCGCTGCAACCGAGAACACTCATGGCCCAATCACAACTGATAGGCCGCACGCCGATCACCAATCGCAGCCAGGAGATCGTCGGCTACGAGTTCCGTCTGCCGCCGCAGCCCAGCCATAGCGAGCCGCCGACGCTGGTGAGCTCACTCATCGGCACAGGTGGTAAAGACAGCTTATTCGAGCGCCTGGCAAATCGAATTGTCTTGGTCGACGCTGAGCAGGTCACCGACGTCAAGCAAGGCAGCGTGCCGGCGAATCGCATGGTGGCGCAACTCGATGCCGCGCAACCGGCCGACGTGCTCAGCGGCCGGATGCGCAAGCTCAAGGCCGCCGGCTTCGGCGTTTGTCTGCGCCGACCCTACGCCGGCGATGTCAAGCCGGAGGCGCTCGATTTGGCGAACTACTTCACGTTCGATGCCGGAGAGCTGAAAGGCGAGCTGGAAAAAACCTGCAACAAGCTGAGAAAATATAACGCGAAGCACCTGGCCGTAGCGGTCGATACACCGCAGTCGTTCGAATCCGCACATCGGGCAGGATCGGATTTATTCCGCGGATACTACTTCACCGTCCCCGCGCAGCAA
The DNA here is from genome assembly GCA_039934195.1 of Betaproteobacteria bacterium. Taxonomy (GTDB): domain Bacteria; phylum Pseudomonadota; class Gammaproteobacteria; order Burkholderiales; family SHXO01; genus SHXO01. The sequence continues at coordinate 5,549 of JBDTMS010000023.1, read as the reverse complement.
CAGCATCAGAGCCAAGCCGTCAGTCCGAACTACGCGACTATCGTCGCCTTGATGAAACTGGCAAAGGAGAATGCGCCAGCGGCCAAGATCGAAGAGGCGCTCAAGCGCGATGCTGCGCTGTCCTTCAAGCTGCTTCGCTATATCAACAGCGCCGGCTTTGGGCTTTCGTGCGAGATCCAATCATTCCGCCATGCCGTGGCGGTGCTCGGTTATCAGAATCTCTACCGCTGGCTGGCTTTGCTGATGGTGACGGCTGCTCGACAGTCGGCATCGTCCGCCCTGGTCACCACAGCGATCACGCGTGGACACCTGGCTGAGCTGATTGGCGCAAATCTATTCGATGCGCAGGAGCGCGACAATCTCTTCATCGTCGGCGCCTTCTCTCTGCTCGATGCAATCCTACAACTGCCCCTCGACACCATCGTCGAGCAAATCGCGCTGCCCGAGCCGGTACTCGATGCGCTGTTTCGCCAGGAAGGCGCTTACGGGCCAATCCTCTCGCTCGTCGAGGCGTGCGAGAGCGTCGATCGCTCCGAGAGTGCCGACACAGCGCTCGAGTTGGCTGGGTTGCTCGGCTTGAATCCCTCGCAACTCAACCGCGCGCAATTCGACGCCATGGTCTGGGCTGAGAATATCGGCCAGCAGTAAGCTCAGGCTGCGGCCGCCTGGGCGCTCTGTGCTTTGGTGAAGACCAGATCTCCGCTGGCGCCACGGTCGACTACGATCGTATCTTTAGGTCCGAAGCGCCCCTCTAGTATTTCGCGCGACATTGGGTTCTCCAGCAACGACTGAATCGCGCGCTTCAACGGACGCGCACCGTATACGGGATCGAATCCGGAATTGGCGATCTCCGAGAGCACCGAATCGCTTACGCGCAATTGAATATCCATGGCGGCGAGACGCCTCTCCAGCGAGGCAAGCTGGATCTTCGCAATCGACTTGATATTCTGCGCATCCAGCGCGTGGAACACGACGACTTCATCGATGCGATTGATGAACTCCGGCCGAAAGTAGCTCTTAACTTCGGACATCACGGCGATTTTGATCGCTTGATAGTCCGCACCGCTCATCTGCTGGATCATCTGCGAGCCTAGATTCGACGTCATCACAATTACGGTATTCTTGAAGTCGACCGTGCGGCCTTGGCCGTCCGTCATACGGCCATCATCTAAAACTTGCAATAGCACGTTGAACACGTCCGGATGCGCCTTCTCGACCTCATCGAGCAGAATTACGGAGTACGGTTTGCGGCGCACGAGCTCGGTTAGATAGCCACCTTCTTCGTAGCCGACATACCCCGGCGGCGCGCCGATCAGCCGTGCAACCGAATGCTTCTCCATGAATTCAGACATGTCGATCCGGATGAGATGGTCTTCGGAGTCGAACAGAAACCCGGCGAGCGCTTTGCACAGCTCGGTCTTGCCGACGCCCGTCGGCCCGAGAAACAAGAACGAACCGTAAGGCCGGTTCGGGTCGGACAGTCCCGCGCGCGAGCGACGAATCGCATCGGATACGAGCCGGACGGCTTCATCCTGTCCCACCACACGCTTGTGCAAGTGATCTTCCATCGCCAGGAGCTTCTCGCGCTCGCCTTGCATCATCTTCGACACTGGAATTCCGGTCGCGCGCGATACCACCTCGGCAATCTCTTCAGCACCCACCTGAGTACGCAGCAAGCGATGTCTGACTTGCTGGGTTTCTGCGCTCTCTGCATTGGTGAGCTGCGCTTCGAGTTGCGGAATGCGCCCGTACTGCAGCTCCGAGACCGTCTGCCAATCGCCCTTGCGACGTGCAGCATCCATCTCGACTTTTAGGCGCTCGAGCTCTTCTTTGATGTGCTGCGAGCCTTGAACCTGCGCTTTCTCGGCTTTCCAGATCTCCTCGAGGTCCGCGTATTCTCGTTCGAGTGAGCCGATCTCGCCTTCGATCAATGCCAGCCGCTTGCGCGAGCTTTCATCTTTTTCTTTCTTGACCGCTTCGCGCTCGATTTTCAGCTGAATAATCCGGCGTTCGAGCCGATCTAATTCTTCCGGCTTCGAGTCGATTTCCATCTTGACGCGCGCTGCGGCCTCGTCGATCAAATCGATGGCCTTGTCCGGTAAGAAGCGGTCAGTGATATAGCGATGCGACAACTCCGCCGCTGCGACGATCGCCGGATCGGTGATATCCACACCGTGGTGTACTTCGTATTTCTCCTGCAGTCCGCGCAAAATCGCGATGGTGTCTGCGACGCTCGGCTCGCCGACCAGCACCTTTTGAAAGCGCCGTTCCAGCGCGGCATCTTTCTCGATGTACTTACGGTACTCATCTAGCGTCGTTGCGCCGATGCAATGCAGCTCACCGCGCGCCAAGGCAGGTTTCAGCATGTTGCCGGCATCGATCGCCCCCTCCGCTTTGCCGGCACCGACCATGGTGTGGATCTCATCGATGAAGATAATGGTCTGCCCTTCGTTCTGGGCGACTTCCTTCAACACCGACTTCAGCCGTTCCTCGAACTCGCCGCGGTATTTGGCGCCTGCCAGCAGCATTGCCATGTCGAGTACCAGCAGCTGCTTGTTCTTCAGCGTTTCCGGCACCTCGTTATTGACGATTCGCTGCGCAAGACCCTCGACGATCGCGGTCTTTCCCACACCCGGCTCGCCGATCAGCACCGGATTGTTCTTGGTTCGGCGCTGCAGAATCTGAATCGTGCGGCGGATCTCATCGTCGCGCCCGATGACCGGGTCGAGCTTGCCTTGACGAGCACGCTCGGTGAGATCGAGCGTGTATTTCGCCAACGCCTCGCGTTGTCCTTCCGCCTCGGCGTTGTCCACGGACTGGCCACCGCGCACGGAATTGATAGCTTGTTCCAAATGCGCTCGAGTCGCACCGTGCTGCTTGAACAGGCGCCCGGTCTCGCCCTTATCGCCCGTCAACGCAAGCAGAAACAATTCCGAGGAGATGAACTGATCGCCGCGCTGCTGTGCCTCCTTATCGGCGACGTTGAGCAGGTTCGCCAAGTCCCGCGAAACGTTGACCTCGCCGCCCTGCCCTTCCACCTTCGGCAGCCGATCGATGCTCGCGCGCAGCGCTTCGCGCATCGCCTGCACGTTGACACCCGCCTTCGCCAGTAACGAGGTGCTGCCGCCGTCCTGCTGTTCGAGCAGCGCCAACAACAGGTGCTGCGGCTCGATATAGGCGTTGTCTTTGCCCACAGCGCGGCTCTGTGCGTCGGCGAAGGCTTGTTGAAATTTGGTCGTAAATTTATCGAATCGCATATTGAGATCCTTCCTCTAGACGTAAGCACAGGTGTAAATTGGGGCTGAGCTAGTCAGTTCAACAAGCCGCCTGCGCGGGCAACCGCGTATGCAGATTGATCCGCATCGCGCTGAGCGCGTCTTAGCGTATGTACGCGTCGGTACAGCCGTTATAGTATCCGGCAAGGTAAGCAAGGTCGGCCGCGATGGTAGATCCGCGCTGGTAACAGCGCATGATCTCAGTACAAGTGGAGAGCACGCATGATCTTCAGACAGCTGTTCGACCCGCAATCCTGCACGTACTCGTATCTCGTGGGTGACAGCGAGCTTCGGCAGGCCGTCATCGTCGATCCGGTGCGAGAGCATGCGGGTCGCGACCAGGCGTTGCTGGAGGAACTCGGGCTCACCCTGGTGTACATCGTCGAGACGCATGTTCACGCGGATCATGTAACCGGGGCCAAAGCGCTGAAGTCGCGGACCGGCGCGGCGACGGTGGTCAGCCAGCATTGCGGCACTACCGGCTTCGATTGGCTTCTCGACGACAATGAGGTCATCCGATTCGGAACTCAATCCCTGCGCGCTATCAGTACCCCCGGACACACGCCGGGCAGCACTTGTTATCTGTGGCAAGACCGGCTGCTGACCGGCGACACCCTACTCATCGGCGGCTGTGGCCGCACCGATTTTCAACTCGGCGATGCCGCGGCTCTGTACGACAGTATCACCACGCGGCTGTTCAGCCTGCCCGACGATACGCTGGTCTATCCCGGCCACGACTATGGTGGCCGCTGGGTGAGCACGATCGGTCAGGAAAAGCGCATCAATGTGCGGCTGGCAAACGTAACGCGCGCACAGTTCATCGAGATCATGCACAACCTCAACTTGCCGCTTCCCAAGAGGATCGCCGAGGCCGTTGCCGCTAATCTGCAGGGCGGGACCCTATGAGCGAGGCGCGTCCAGGCAACCTCCAGCTTCGTTCATATCGACCATCACCGCGCTGTGCTCCAAGCAGTGCGAAACCAATCCAAGCGCGACCGCGCCATGTCTGATGCAAACCATGCGATAGTTTTCGATGCGTACGGCACGCTGTTCGACGTGCATTCCGTCGTCGACCGGTGCAATCAACTTTTTCCCGGCCGCGGCGTCGAGTTGTCCCAGCTATGGCGCTCGAAGCAACTCGAGTACAGCTGGCTGCGAACGCTCATGGGTCGCTACGAGAATTTCGATACCCTGACGCGGGATGCGCTGCACTACGCCTGTCGAGTGTTGCAATTGAACTTGTCGGAAAACGATGCGCTGGGCTTGTTGCGGGAATATCGCACGTTGGCTCCGCATGCGGAGGTGCAAGCCAGCTTGCTTGCGCTGCGGCCCGCCCAGCTTGCGATACTGTCCAACGGCACGGCACCCATGCTGCACGCGGTCGTCGAACATGCGGGGCTGAACCGACTATTCGAACAGATCATCAGCGTCGATGACTTGAAGATCTTCAAGCCACATCCGCGCGTCTATCAACTCGCAGTCGAACGCCTCGGCGTGGCAAAACACAATGTCGTCTTCGTGTCGTCGAATTTCTGGGACGTGGCGGGCGCCACGGGTTTCGGATTCAAGACCTTCTGGATCAATCGGTCCGGCATCCAAGCCGATGAGCTGGGCATCGAGCCCGCCGGCGTGCTGCGCACGCTAGCGGAGCTGCCAGCGGCTGTAGCAGCTATTTCCTGAGGTACGCGCTAACAGCCGGCGCGTCCACCTCAAGCCTGGCCGTGGCGTGCGATGAAATCCTGCACCGTACCGGCATCGGCCGCCATAACCTCAACTCGTTGCGGCCGGCCTTCCAGGTCGTGAAACGCTGTGGGAATCGGCGGCGTACGATTGAGCGCCTCGCGAATGATGCCGGCGAACTTCGCGGGCTGCGCCGTTTCCAGACAAACCAGCGGCACGCCGGGTTCCTGGTATTCGAGGCCGACCTTCACGCCATCGGCGGTGTGCGGATCGATGATCAGATCGGCTTCGCGGTAGACGCGCTGAATGGTATCGACCCGGTCCGCATGCGAGCTAGATCCGGAGACGAGTCCGTACCCCGCCAAACGTGCGTGGTGCGTGGTGCCGGCTAAATCGAAGCCGTCGGCGTTCGCGACCTGCTGCCAGAGATCGTTGACACCGCTTGCATCGCGCTCGGTGAGATCGAATACGAACCGCTCGAAGTTGGACGCTTTCGAGATATCCATGGACGGGCTCGAGGTCTGCATCACCTCGCTCGGCTTGCGTACGCGATAGCGCCCGCTGCGAAAGAACTCGTCCAGAACATTATTTTCG
>JBDTMS010000022.1:0-14366 GCA_039934195.1 Betaproteobacteria bacterium | reverse complement strand
GAATATGCCGAGCGGTCAGCCCTTCTTGCGCATGCGGAAACAGTGCGCGAACGCGTGCGAAGATGGTCTCGGCGGCGCGGCCGTTGAGCTGCTGATATACGATCGCTTCGGCGAGTGCACCGAACAAGCTGGGCGTCCGCTTAAGTTGCATGGTGAACGGGCCCACAGCATCCATCAGCTTTGCAAGCGCCGCGTCGCTCGCACGCAGATGTTCCAACGCGGCGTCGGGATCGAAATGAAACTTGCCGTCGCCTTCAAATAGCGCACTTGTCCCGGGCACGTGTGCGCTTTCGATGGCAAGCATGCGGAGCTTGGTAGCGATACCGCCATTCGCAGAAAAACCGCCGAGCTTGCCGCTGGCCGCGAGAACCCGATGACACGGTACGACGATCGGGAACGGATTGCGGCCGAGCGCCTGACCAACGGCGCGTGCAGAGCCGGGCGCACCGAGCTGCGCCGCGATCTCGCCATACGATGCGGTGGCACCCGGAACGATGGTGCGTGCGGCCTCGTACACTCGGCGATGAAACGGCGGGACGTTTTCCAGGTCCAGCATAACGCTCGACAGGTCCTTTGCGTCGCCGTGCAGAAGCGCAACGATGTCGTCGATGACCTGCCGAACATTGGCTGGGATCGCTGCCTCGACGACGCCCGGATAGCGCTCGAGCAGATGCGCGCGCGTCTGGGCATCGCGAGCCATTGGCAGTTGCACGCCGATGATGCCGCGCGGCCCCCAGGCGATGCCGCAGCGTCCAATGCCGGTGTCGAAAAGCGCGAATCCGTGTGTCGTCGTCATACAGCGTGATCGTAGCATTCGCCGCGCAGACCGGACTTGGAGGATCTTGCTGTTCGCCGTGACGACCGCGCGTCGGTACGCCGAGCCACCTGGCCGTGTCGCGTGAACTTACGCCACGGACTCTCGCGCACGCCGCAGCGCGATTGGGTATCCTTCGCGCTATGTGCTCGCGCCCGGAGGTCGGTGTTGCAATACCCTAGCGAATCCAGCGCTGCCCGGCAATTGCTGCAGCTCGCCGTCCGCCTCGGGGTGGAGTACATCTTCACCAATCTCGGCAGCGATCATCCTGCGTTCATCGAAGCGTTCGCGCTGCTGCATGAGCGCGGCGAGGCGATGCCGCGCGTAATCATCTGTCCGCACGAAATCGCGCTGCTGAGCGCGGCGCACGGCTACGCGATGGTCACGCGCCGTCCGCAATTAGTTTTGGTCCACGTCGATGTCGGCACGCAGAATCTCGGCGGCAGCGTGCACAACGCTGCGCGCGGCCGCATTCCCGCTATCATCGTCGCCGGTTTGTCGCCGGTTACGTTGAGCGGCGATCGGGTCGGCACGCGCAACGAGTTCATCCACTATTTGCAGGACACACCGCGTCAGCACGAGATCGTCGGCCAGTACATGAAATGGTGCTATGAGTTGCGTGCACCGGAAACGGTCGATGCGGTTCTGTTGCGCGCTAGGCAGATCGCGAGCAGTGCGCCGGAAGGCCCGGTCTACGTCACCGGCGCGCGTGAAATGTGGGACGCGCACGTGCCCGAGTCACGCGAATCGGAAAGCGAATGGCCGATCGCAAGCCTCGGTGGATTGCCCGAATCTGCAGTCGTCGAGGTGCACCGAGCATTGCTGCAGGCGAAGCGGCCGATAGTGATTGCGGCGTATCTGGGCCGTCAGCGCGAAAGCGTGCAGCATCTCGTTGCACTTTCCGATCGTCTGGGCATCGGAGTGTGCGAAGTCAGTCCGCAATATTTGAATTTTCCGGGCGATCATCCGCATCACCTGAGCTACCGGCGCAACGCGCTGGTAGCAGAAGCCGATTTAATTCTCATGCTCGATGTCGACGTGCCGTGGATTGCGTCTAAAGTAAAGCCGGCGGCGGGCGCACGCCTCATTCACATCGATCAGGATCCGCTGAAGGACAAGCTGAGCTTCTGGCATTTTCCAACGCATGCCACATATCAGGCCGACACGCGGTTAGTGCTCGAGCAACTGCTCGACGTCGACGCCCCGGTAAGTGGACGCGACGAGCGCATCGCATGGATAGCGGCTGCAAAGCGGCGGCACGCGCAGCCGCACACCTCGAACACCAAAGATGCGATCACACCTGAAGAGTTGACCGAGGCGATCCGCGGGTTGATCACCGAGCGCACGGTGGTGTTGTTCGAAGAGCCGTCCGGCACGGAGCTGATTCCTGCGATTTTGCGGTTGACGCGTCCGGGCAGTTTCTACGCGAGCGGTGGTTCCGGTCTCGGATGGGGTATTAACGCACCAATCGGCGCCAAGCTCGCGCAGCCGGAGGCCGAGGTCATCGCGCTGGTGGGCGACGGCTGCTATCTATTCGGCGTTCCAAGCAGCGCATACTGGGTCGCCAACACATACGCCACGCCGTTTCTCACCATCATCTACAACAACGGTGGCTGGCATTCACCCAAGCTGTCAACGCTCGGCGTGCATCCCGATGGCGATGCGAAACGCAACGATACTTACTGGGTGACGATGGGCGCCGGCGCACGTCTGCCCGAGATCGCGGCCGCAGCAGGAAATGCAGCAGCGTTTCGCGTGACGGCGAGGGATGAGTTGCCGAATACGTTGCGGCGCGCGTTGGAAATCGTACGCAGTGGCCGCTGCGCAGTCGTAGATGTGGAGATCACCGCGATCTCCGCGCAAGTACTGGCATAGACGAGCGCAACTCGCCGTCCAGATAATCACATAACGGGGAGGAGAAACCGATGTCGGGCAGCTTGAAGAACACCATGCAATATATTCCGACCTGTCCTGAGCAGCCGAGCTCTCGGCGTGCGCTGTTGAAAGCGGCGCTCGCGCTCGGTGCCGTGAGCCTAAGCGGTACCTGGCGTGCGGCGGCCGCGGCGAGCGATACGATGCCGACGCCGGATCAAATCCTCGGGCCGTTCTACCCGGTGCACAAAGCCTTCGACGGCGGCAACGATCTCACGCGCGTCAAAGGCAAAGCCGGATCCGCGCACGGCGAAGTCATCTACGTGATGGGTCGCGTGCTCAACATGCACGGCGAGCCGGTGCGTGCAGCTGAGCTGGAAATCTGGCAAGCGAACGGTGCTGGCCGCTACACGCATCCGAACGATCGCAATCCGGCGCCGATCGATCCCAATTTCGATGGCTACGGCGTGGTGAAAACGGATGCCGAGGGACGCTATCGATTCAAGACGGTCAAGCCGGGCGCCTACCCGACCGGTTTCAACGATTACACGCGCCCGCCGCACATTCACTTCGACGTGCGTGGCGAAGTGAACCGACTCATCACGCAAATGTATTTCCCCAATGAGCCGCTGAACGAGAAAGACTTCTTGTTGCAGCAATCGTGGGCCAAAGACCGCCTCATTGCGAAGGTTCTACCGCCTACCGACAGCGAAGAACCGACTTCGCATCTGGTCGTGTGGGACATCGTGCTGATTCAGGGATAACCGCGCAGGTGACTGAGAAAATCCTGCGCAAGGCAAACTAAAATGCAGGCGGCGACCGCGCGTGTGGGCTATCGAAACGCCACGGGAACGTACACACGTGTCGCCATCGCTTTGCATTGGATCGTCGCGACGGTAATCCTGTGCACCTTCCTGCTCGGTCTATACATGAGCCGGCTGCCGTTGTCTCCGCTGAAGCTGCGCTTGTATTCTTATCACAAGTGGATCGGTGTCAGCATCTTTCTGCTGGTCGTGTTTCGCTTGTTGTGGCGCCTGACCCATCGCGCGCCACCGCATCCGCCTGACATGCCACCGTGGCAGCGCTACGCGGCAAATATCAGCCACTGGCTCCTCTACGGCCTGACCCTGGGGATACCGATCTCGGGCTGGCTGATGAGCTCGGCTTCTGGCATCAAAGTTGTCTACTTCGGTGTGATCCCGCTGCCGGATCTGCTGCAGAAAAACAAACCGCTCGCGGAGCAGCTGGTGTGGGTGCACGATGCGCTCAATTACTTGATGCTCGCAGTGGTGGTTCTGCACGTCGCCGCAGCACTGAAGCATCATTTTCTCGATCGTGACGATGTATTGAACCGCATGGTCCCGGTAATCAAACCAAGGAGCCGCGTTACATGATTCGAATTACCGCCGCAGTCGCTGTCTTGCTGGGTATTGTTCTAGGCGATGCGCAAGCGCAAACCGTCGATTACAGCAAGAGCCAGATCAGTTTTACCGGCAAACAGATGGGCGTTCCGGCCGATGGCCAGTTTCGCAAATTCACGGCGCAGATCGCATTCGAGTCGAAGCAGCTCGCTGCCTCGAAAGTAGAGGTCAGCGTCGACTTGAACAGCATCGACACCGGATCGTCCGAGTCTGACATCGAAGTGAAGACAAAGAACTGGTTCAACGTGCCGTTGTTTCCGGCTGCCAAATTTAGCTCGACTAGCATCAAGCAGACCGGTCCCGATAAATACGAAGCGAACGGCAAACTGTCGATAAAAGGCATCAGTCAGGACCTGCGCGCGCCATTCACCGCGAAAACTGCAAACGGCGTGACGACATTCGACGGCGGCTTCACGATACTGCGTCTCGGGTACAAAGTCGGCGAAGGGCCTTGGGGCGACACTGAAACCGTAGCCAATGAAGTGCAAGTCAAGTTTCATATTGTGATCACGGCGAAGTAGTTACGGAGAACGGCGTGACCCGCGGCGGCTCGCCTCATATGCCGCGTTCACAGACATCAGCCTGCGCGAGAAATACGCGCAAAATTCTTCGCACGACGCAGCATGGCCGCCTGAGCGGATCCACGCTGCCAGGCTCACGGGTAATCGCATGCCAGTGATTCTCGTGGTAGAGGACGAGCAGGACATTCGACGGTTTCTGCGCACCTCGCTGGAAGCCGAAGGACTGCACGTATTCGAAGCCGGCACCGTTGCGACCGCGTTGGTCGAGGCCGGTACGCGCAAGCCCGATCTGGTGATTCTCGATCTCGGCTTGCCCGACCGGGATGGCATTGGGTTCATCGAAAAAGTGCGCACCTGGTCTGAGCTTCCGATTCTCGTATTGTCGGCTCGCGTCGAGGAAGCACAGAAAATCGAGGCGCTGGATGCGGGCGCCGACGATTATCTTACCAAGCCGTTCGGTGTCGGCGAGCTGATTGCGCGTGTGCGCGCATTGCTTCGACGGCGGATGAAAGGTGCAGATGTCGATGCATCGACAGTGATGTGGGCCGACGTGAAGGTCGACCTCAGCAAATGCACGGTCGAGCGTGCCGGCGTCCCGGTGCATGTGACGCCGATCGAATTCCGACTGCTCTCGTTGCTCGTGTGCAACCCAGGCGCTGTGATGACGCAGCGGCACCTGCTGCGCGAAGTGTGGGGTCCATCGCATTCCGATCAGAGCCACTATCTGCGCATCTACATGGGCCGCCTGCGGAGAAAGCTGGAAGCCGATCCCGCGCGTCCGCAGCACTTTACGACTGAGACCGGGATCGGCTATCGGTTTGTACTGGATCGCTGATAGCGTCGGGAGACTGTCGCGGCCGGCAGAGGCTCAGGAACCAACTCGAAATCCGGCGATCTTCTGTCTTGACATTTGCATCATCGATCGATGCGCGCAATCCGGCAGCAAGCAGGGCCGGCGCGCCCATCGTGCGCGAGATTAGATACCCAATGGAGACCCTCATGCAAAAACTGACAGAGGCGGGCCGCCGTCGTATCGCTGAAGTCGCGCAGCGGCACGGATTCTCGTTCGGCGCGGCCGAGGCGATGCTGGACGCCATCGTGCGTGGCAACGCCACGATGGCGCAGTTCGATCACCGAGAATTCGCCGGCGCCGGGCAATGGATGCGGGGCGGCATGACGATGGTGAGCGACATGTTCAACGCCACACTTAAGAGCCGAGTCAATTCCCTGTGCACCGAATTGTCGGAAATAGTTCTGCAGCTTCCCGGCACTGTCAGCGGCGGGACTGCCCAATATCGAAACGAATCGTCAACGATGGCGGATGTGCGCGGCAACGAGACCGGTCCTCGCACAGCTCGAGACGACTCGTCGCATGCGGACCAACCGTTAATCGACGCCGCTCCTACGACGCAAGCGTCTGCGTCGCCACGGTGGCCGCGGTCACTGCAAAGTCCGACCAGCACCGGCGCGCAGAACGCGACGCGCTACGCCTATTTCGCTGCGCAGCAGCGGTTGGCAATCGATGCGGGCGCAAAGGTCGCCGTATACGACACGTTTCATCACAACATCGGCGGCGTATCGCAACAGCAATCGCGCGCGAGCTCGCTGACGTTCGTGAGTCAGGATGGGTTGGTCGATCTGACCACCTTGCCCGTGGTCGCTCCGCCCGTGGAGGCGACGTCGGCGCCGCAGCCAATGAGATCGCAAGCAATGACGCCAGACCGCAATGACGATCGGCACGTCGAAGACGAGAACGTTCGCCGCGATGGCAACAAACAGAACGTGCTGGCGACGATAGAGCGGTTGGCTGAGCTGAAGACCAACGGGACTTTGACCGAGGACGAGTTCGCGGCGAAAAAAGCAGAGTTGCTCAAATTGATCTAGCGCTCGGAACACTGCGGTCTAGGGGGTCGAGGGTCTTGGCGGCCAAGCGGATATGTACGCTTTGAGCATCGCTCGATTAGGCGTCGAGCTCGCCGCGCGCGGGAGAAAGCGCGCGGGGATGAGCGGTCAGCCGTCAGTTACTGAAGACCCGGATGCCGCCTACCGCTCAAGCCGGCTTCTGCTCGTCCTGCTCGCGCTTGGCAAGGTTTGCGAGAATCTCCGCGCCGCGATTGGCAGCGGAAAGTCCGCGAAACAAGAAGCACAAACTGATCACCGCTTGCAGCTCTTCCCAGGTGGCGCCGGCGCGCCGCGCCGCGATCGCATGCAGCTGCGCCGCATCGCTCAGATCCATCAGCAGCATGCCGAACAACATCATCTGCGCGGTCTTGACGTCGAAGCACTTCGGATACATCGCGTGCTCGCGCAAGCGCTCTTGTAGGTCGAGCAACTCGGGATCGAGCGCACCGGTGACGTGCAAACGCGCCTCGATGCGCGGCGGCACGAAGCCGAGTAGATCCGCGTAGATTGCGCCGCGTTCGGCTAGCGATTGAAGTGTGTCGGCATACGGCCCGATGCGTTGCTGGACGATCTGGGTGTCGATGCGGGGTGGAAGCATGCCGGCGTTCTCCTGTTGGCGTTGTGCGAAGTGCGCATTCTACGCCGGCACTTTTCGACTTCCCTGCGGATCGCAGTACCTGCGGATCGGAGCAGAAGAACGATGCGATGTGAGATTCACAGCGCACCTGCGGGAATACGTGCGGTACCGTGGCTATGCGTCTATGACGGCGGCCAAGGTCTCCAGCTCGACTGGCTTCACCAGGTGATGATCGAATCCGGCAGCGCGCGTCCGGCGCCGATCCTCATTCTGCCCATAGCCGGTGACTGCGATCAAGGTCAGGTGCCCGAGCGTATCGCAGGCGCGCAGTTGCTTGGTGACGTCGAATCCGCTCATGTCGGGCAAGCCGAGATCGAGCAGCACCACATCGGGTTGGAATTCGTGCGCCAGCTTCAGCGCGCGCGCACCATCGCCGGCCGTCTTTACGGCATGACCATCCAGAGATAGCACCACGCTCAGCATATCCGCGGCATCGACATTGTCGTCGACGATTAGGATGCGGCGCGATTTGGGACCTGCGATTGTTGGCAATTTCTGTCTCGGCGCGGTGGCGTGTAGCTCACGCAGCGCAGGCAAGTACACGGTGAACTCGCTGCCGTGCCCAGGTCCCGCACTGTTCGCGCCGACGCGTCCGCCGTGCAATTCTACTAAGCGGCGCACGATCGTCAGGCCGATCCCTAGACCGCCTTGTGCGCGATCGAGTGCGCGCTGCGACTGCGCGAACAAATCGAAGACGCGCGGCAAGACTTCCGCATGAATTCCCATTCCGGTGTCCTTGACCGTGATCGCAACATCGTCATCGATCGCTGCGATTTTCAACGAAATCGTTCCGCCCGACTCGGTGAACTTAGCCGCGTTGCTGAGGAGATTGGTGAGCGTTTGCGTGATGCGGCCGGGGTCGCCTTCCAAGTATATCGGCGAGGCAGGCAGCGATACTTCGAAGTTATGCCGCCGCGCTTCCATAAGCGCGCGGACCTGTTCCGCTGCTCGATCGACCGCACTCGCGATGTTCAACGTTTCCTTCTTCAGGGTGATTTTGCCTGTAGTGATGCGCGCGACGTCGAGCAGATCGTCCACCAGATCGCGCAGATGACTCGCTTGGCGCCCGATAATCTCCTGCGCGCGTTTGACTCTGCCGCCGTCGTCGCCGGGATAATGCTTGAGGATTTCTACCGCAGACAGAATCGGCGACAGTGGATTGCGTAATTCGTGACCGAGCATCGCGAGAAATTCGTCCTTGTGCCGATCTGCATCGCGCAGTGCCTGTTCGGCGAAGACGCGCGCCTCGGTTTCCAGTTTTTGCGCAGTGATATCTTCACTGATGGTCATCACGCCTTCCGCTCCGCCAGCGGCATTGCGCAGCAGCGAGACGCTTTCACGGACCCACACCACGGTGCCAGTGCTGCGCAGATAACGTTTCTCGAGAACGAAGGTGGCTGCTTCTTCGGCAATCAACCGGTCTACTTCGGCCTGATAGCTTGCTCGGTCATCTGGATGCGTAATTGCCATGAGCGAGAGCGTTCCCAGATCTCCGTGCGGATAACCGATGATCGTCCGAAACGCATCGTTGGTGCGCTGAATGCGGCCGCGCAGATCGGTCAAGATCATACCGGTAGCAGCATCCCTGAACGCAGCGACCAGCCGATGAGATGCCTGCTGGAGCTCCGTGTTGGTTGCTTCGAGTCGTTGCTTTGCTGCGTCGGCTGCGTGGAGTGCGGCGCGAAGCTGACTGCGCGTTTCCACGGTACTCGAGATGTCGCGCGTCGAACCGGCAACTGCTTTCACGCCACCGTCGTCGTCCAGCACCGGAACGAGGATATATTCGTAGTAGCCGGGCTGCCCGCTCGGCGAGGTGAAGGGCGTTTCTGCGCGCAGGCGCTCGCCGCTATCGATCACGTGCTGAACCTGCGACTGCAGCGTGCTGGCCAGCTGCGCCGGGTAGTTCAAATCGAAGAAATTCTTGCCGACCATACTTTCCGGTGTGCGGCCGAGCAGATCTGCCAGCGCACGGTTGCTATACAGAAAGCGGCCGTTCAGATCGAAAATGTAGATGAAATCGAGAATGGACGAGAGCACTGTGGTGAACAATCGGCGCTGATCCTGGGCTGCGCCCGCGATCGCTTCGTCATGTTTACGCGCTCTTACGCTTTCTGTGATTTCGATCGTCTGGATGAGCAAATCGGGTATTGCATCGGCGGGGGCGGGGAGCGCAATGAGCGACCAGTGCCAGTATGTAATACCGCGCGCGAATCCGACATATTCGTATTCCGCAGCGAAGAACGGCTCGCGCATGGCGGCGACACGCGCGAGGATCGCACCCAGATCGCTTTGCGTGAAGCCGGGCAGCACGTCTGCAAGCGGGACACCGGCCACATCGCGATCGCGCATCGACTCGTCGAGAAACTCGCGATACGCGGGGTTGATCCATTTCACGCGTTGCCGATCGCCGGTACACACGCAAAGACCCGATGGCGACGATGCAGCGATGACCCGCAAGATGTCTTGATCTGCAACCCCAAACGCGCCTGCCGGATTGCTTCCGGATGCGCCGTGTCGAACTCCAAACTTAGTCATGGGGTGGCCGTCTTTTTTGTGCGCAGGCGGCAGCGGCTTCGAATTGCGTCGCGCGGGCGAGCCTTCTAGTCGATCTGTCCCTGCGGATCGATGCGTTTGTTCTCGGGAATTGTTTTTCTGAGATCTTCGATGCATATTCTCGAGCTTGACTGTGAGGTCCGATCGCTGTCACCCGTGCAGCTCATGGCGTTCGCAACGGCGCGTCTTCCGATAATGGCTCCTGTTCTATTGTATGGCTCCTGTTCTGGTTCGCCGCTCGCAACGCTCGACGGCAGACGCATCGTCGACGCCAGGCACTGTCATCTGCGCCATCCGTAATGCGCCTTCGCTCGTCGGTAATGCGCGCTCGCCTTGGTAGCGTCCGGGCATGCAGAAAAACGACGGATGAGGAACAAAAGGTCTGATCTAGGCATCCGAAACAATCGGAGCGCGGCCGGGTAAATTTCACCCGGCCCGTTAGACTAAATTAGAACGCAGCGTCACATATTCGCTGCAAGGTTACTAGAAACCGATGGCTCTCCCTATCAGCAATCCGCTGAAACGCGTGTAAGCGAATGGCTGATGCGTGTCGTAGGTGGTACAGCCGAATGTGATGCAAGAAAAGAGGATGCGATGGGGGAAAACAGGATGTGGTGCATGAAGAAGAAGCAATCGGAGCCGAATCCGAGGACTCGGCTCCGAGGTAGTCCGAGCGATTAGCTCGATTTAAACGGGCCGGCCTTGATGCGACTTTTGACACTCCATATTGCTCTACAATCTGATTAGCTGGTCCTGAACGAGCAGGCTGATGCGTGACTTATACTGATCGAACGTCCCGTCGCGTACGATACCGAGCTCGGCATCGAGCAACGAAAAGCAATCGGTGCACCAACTAATCTCCGTGCGTCGTAGTGCCGACCGCGCGCAGGCAGGCGCGAGTCAGGACTGAGACTTCAGCGAATCGGCGCAGATCACACGCGCGTGGCGACCAGCCCGATGACAGGATAGGCGTACTGGATCCTGCGCCCGTCTCTGCGCACCGGAATACCCAGTCGGTCGTCGTCGGCGGACGCAGCGAAGATCTCGCGAATCTTGTCATCGTCGCCGGGATTGGGAAACGAGCGTCCGAGTAAGCTTTCGAGCTCATCGCGCAATTCGTATCGGCTGCTGCGCGGCGTGGACAACCCGGCATCTGCGAATAACGCGGCGAGCTCCGAAGCGGGTAGCGCGCGAACATGCGATGGATCGCGCAAGATCTCCATCGTGTTGAAAGCGTCGGCCTTCGCGCGGTCCGCGGAAGCTTCTACATCGAATACCGCAACGCGGCCGCCCGGCGCGCAGACGCGCACCATTTCCTTGAGCACAGCGAGCGGATTCTGGAAGTGATGAAACGTCAGCCGCGATACAACGACGCTAAACGCGCCGTCGGCGTAAGGCAGCGATTCCACATCGCCTTGCTTCCAGGTCACGTTGGTGAGTCCTTTGCTCGATGCCAGCGCCTCGCAGCGTGTGAGCATCGCCGGCGTCATGTCGATGCCGGTTGCGTGTTGGACGGTCTGGGCAAATGCACACACCACGAGGCCACCGCCGCAGGCGACATCCAATACCATGTCGCGCGGACCGGCGCTGGTTGCCTCGACGATCAACTTGAGCGCCTGCTCGTCGGCGATGGTTTTGGCAAGGTTGAATGGCGCGGCCTGGCGCGTAAATTGATCGACGATCAAATCTTGATGGGCGGAGGTTGTCATGGCGAACGACGTGTGAGGGTGTTGATAGGATGATGCCACAGTCCGTTGAGCGGCGATGCAGACGACGCGTGCCGCGCGCATCGAACCAGCGCGAAAAAACTAAATTGCTCGAGCTGCGACGCAACTAAGCTGGGACTAGACTATTTGTGCACAAGCTCGGCGGCCCGTCCGAGCAGCGTGTACTTCGTCATCAGATCGGGGCCCGCATTGGCCGGGCGATCGGCATTGTCGATGTCGGCGAGAAACGCATCGAGGACGGCGGCGAAGTGCTCCTCGTGCGTGGTGCGCAACGCAGTCGGAATAGCGATGCGAAAGTTGCTGCCTTCTGCGGCAAGGCCGATCCCCGGGAAATCGTCTTGTAACAACGCGATTGCCGCTTCGAGTGCCGCGGCGAAATCTTCAGTTGCCTGCGCGGGGACGACCGTGACTTCGGTTAAAAAGCGCGTACCGGCGCCTTGATCGACCACGACGTCGGCACGCGTACCGCGTGCGATCGCGGAATGGGTATCGCCCCCGCCTTGTGGTATCGCGAGCTCCCAGATCGATTCGAGCCGAACGGGAATGCCGCGCAATCGATAGTCGACGACACCGTTGCACCGGTATTGCAGCACGCCATCGACGACGTGCCCGCGCAATTCCGGCGGAAAGTCGTCGAGCCCGGTGATCTGCTTGAAAGTATCGAGCGGCACCGCGGTCGGCCACTGGCGCGCGCAACGGAGCTCGACGTCGCGTGAGTAATCGAACGCGATATTGCCGCCCGTCATCCACTGCGCCAAGTCGACCAGGTGCGTCGTCACATCGGTGATCCCGCCGCCTTGCACGCCGATATCGAAGTACCACGCCGGGCGTACCAAAGGCTGGCCGTTCACCACCTTGTACAGATGATGCACGCTGATCATCTCGAGGGCAGGTTGATCGCCGTCGCTGCGAAATTCTCCGAATACGGCGCGCTGCGCGATCAATGATTTCTGCAACCGGCAGGCGATTTCGTATCGCTCGGTCATGATGTCCATCGCCAGCGGCGGCGTTTGCGTCGTTTCGCGCAGCAGAGCGATACTGTGCGCGCCGATGAGCCAAGGTTTGTCACCGAGCACGTGAAAGCCATCGGCGTGCAATCGATGAATGACGTCCATCTTGACGTCATTCTTGCCGGCGTAGATCACGACGTCGCCGCGGTGTTCTTCGCGCAACCGCTCGAAATAATCGACGCCGCAATACACCTGCAGATTCCAATGCGTCGGCTCTCGCTCGCGTTGGTTGAAGCTGTGGACAATGCGCAAGAAACGCTCGATGTCGGCACCATCCTCCGCATACACGTAGACGTCGTCGTGCAACTGCGGGTGCGACTTGCGCAACGTAAGTGCCGCGTGGAAGTGCCCGGGGTTGAGCAGGATCAGCGTATGTCGCATGCGATTCGTTAGAGCCGCGGCTCGACCGGTAGGTCGAGCGTCAAAATTCCCGAGGCCAGGCACTTGCCGTGCGTATCGAGATTGAGCGATCGGGTGACGCCGCCGCCCAAAGCGTCGTGCATGACGAAGTTGAGCGCGCCGAGCGCGGGCAAGGCATAGCGGACGACTTCGCCACGTACGACGCCGCGGAAGTGATCCTTCACGCGCTCGACGGTGACGTGCTTTTCCAATAAGGCGAAGTCTTCCATCTTGAAAGCGATGACGGAGATGTTCGAAATGTCGCCCTTGTCGCCTGCGCGCGAATGCGCAATCTCACGCAACAGCATAAATCAGCTCTCCAGATATTGAATGGCGTGCGACACGAGCTCGCGCGGGATCAGCACCGACAGCATCGCCACGACTTCGCGCGCGGACTTGGTTACACCGCCGCCGCTCGCGGGTCCGTTGGTGTAGAGACCATCTACTTCGTTGCCGATACGAATGGCGTCGCGCAAAGTGTCGGTTCGTCCCGCGACGCGCACCCGCACCTCGTAGGGCTCGGTGTGCCGCGAGGAGAGTCGAGCGCCGTGAATCGCATTGACGCCGATGAGGTCATAGCGGATCTCGCGATACTGCACGCCGATCAACTGCAGGCGCTCGGCGACGATGTCCAACGCCAGCTGGCTGCGCTGCAAGGCGCCCGGTCCGGCGTAGGAAATCTGACCTTCGCCGACGAATCCGTCGATGTAACCCACCGACACCTTCAGCGTAGGCGGACGCATTGTCCCAGTGCCGCCGGTTATGCGCACGTGGTCCGGTGCGATTTGCGTGATGCTTACGTTGGAAAAATCGGCAACGACGTCGGCCTGGAAGTAGCGCGCAGGATCGTGAATCTCGTAGAGCAGCTGCTCCTTGCACGTCGCAGCAGTCACGCTGCCGCCCGAGCCGGGGACTTTCGTGATGATCGCGGTGCCGTCTGGATAGACCTCGCCGATCGGAAACCCGAGCCGCGCAAGGCCGGCCACGTCTTTATAGCCCGGATCGGCGAAGAAACCGCCGGTGATCTGCCCCGCGCACTCGAGAAGGTGTCCGATTGCGATGCCCTGACCCAGCCGGGGCCAGTCGCTCATCGACCAGCCGAAGGCATGAATCTGCGGCGCGAGAAATAATGCCGGATCGCCGACGCGGCCGGTAACTACGACGTCCGCATCCGCGGCCAGCGCTTCGACAATCGGTTCTGCACCTAGATATGCATTCGCCGATAACAGATTTTTGCCGAGGCTTTGCACGGGTGCACCCGTCTCGACGATGGCGTAGTCGGCGTCCGCGATCGTCGCAAGTACGTTGTCGCCGGTTACCGCCGCGATTTTCAGTCCCTGCAGACCCAGCGATTGCGCGATCGAGCGAATCCGCTGCGCAGCCGCCGCCGGATTTGCCGCACCCATGTTGGTGATGATCTTGATGCGCTTTTCGCAGCACAAGCGCAACACCGCCTCCATGCGATCGCCCAGCAGCGGATCGTAGCCGCTCGCCGGATCTTTGCGCTTTG
>JBDTMS010000021.1:0-14438 GCA_039934195.1 Betaproteobacteria bacterium | reverse complement strand
ACCGGCGCGCGTATGAGCAGCAAAAAGGGCTGGTCATCAGCAAGCTCGTATCCGACGCCGACATGTTCCGCGCATCGGGCGAGCTCGCCAAAGCGGAAGCGAACTATCGCAAAGCGCAGCAGCTGGATCCGAATAACGTGCGCATCAAGATGGGTCTGACTGCGGTAACCACTGCTGCGCAGAACCGCGCCGCAATCGAACAAGCCCGCATCGACATTCAGGCAGGTTCGCTGGACAAAGCAGAGAGCGATCTGCGCGTCGTGCTCAAGCGCGACCCGACACACGCGAAGGCGCGCGACTTACTCGCGCAGATAGCCGACGCGCGCTCGGCCGCCAGCCCACCGCTCGCGCCGGCTGAAATCAAGTCGCCTTTCACGAAGCCGATCACACTCGAGTTTCGCGATGCGAGCTTGAAGTCGGTGTTCGAGGTGATGTCGCGCACCTCGGGCCTCAATTTCGTATTCGATCGTGATGTCCGCTCGGATACCAAGATCAACATATTTGTACGCAACACTTCCCTGGACGACGTGATCAAGCTGATTCTCACGACCAATCAGCTCGACCGCAAATTGCTCAACGAGAATTCGGTTCTCATTTATCCGAACACACCGGCGAAACAAAAAGAGTACCGCGAGCTGGTCGTGCGCAGCTTTTATCTCGCCAATGCCGACGTCAAGCAGGCGGTGAATCTGGTCAAAGGAATGGTGAAGTCGCAAGATGTGTTTATGGACGAGAAGTTGAACCTGATGGTGGTGAAAGACACGCCGGAGGCAATGAGCGTCGTCGAAAAATTGATGCGCTCGCTCGATTTGGCCGAGCCCGAAGTTATGCTCGAGCTCGAGGTGCTTGAGGTATCGACTACGCGTCTACAGCAGTTGGGAATTCAGTTTCCGCAATCCGTTAGTTTCGGAAATCCCGCCGCCGCTGTCGGCGGCGATACGTCGACTACATCATCAACTGGCAGCACGCCGCCGGCCAATGTGCGTTTGTCTGCATCACTGGTTGCATTTACGACCAACCCACCGTTCATCGTCAATCTGCTGGGCCAGGACAGCGACGCCAAGGTATTGGCAAATCCGCGCATACGAGTCCGCAATCGCGAGAAGGCGAAAGTGCACATCGGATCGCGGGTTCCCGTGGTGACGACGACGTCGACCGCGAACGTGGGTGTTTCTTCATCGGTCAGTTATCTGGACGTGGGCCTGAAGCTCGACGTCGAGCCCAATATCTACCTGCGGGACGAGGTGGCGATCAAGATCGGCTTGGAGGTAAGCAACATCACGCGCACGCTGGATTTGCAAGGTACGCGCGCTTATGAACTCGGTACGCGCAACACAGCGACCGTGCTGCAGATCAAGGATGGTGAAACGCAAATACTTGCAGGGCTGATCAACGATGAGGATCGCCGCAGCGCCAACAAGGTGCCTGGCCTTGGAGACATTCCGATCCTGGGACGTCTGTTCTCGAGTCAAAACGACGATCGGACCAAAACTGAAATTGTCTTGCTGATCACGCCGCGCATTGTGCGCAGCCTGGACTGGTCGCGCTCCGTGGTTGTCGACCAGCCGGTCGGGACAGACTCGGCGATCGGCAGCCCATCGTTGCGCATATCGCGCACCTCGGCCGGCGATTTATCTCTGGCGCCCGCGGATGGAACAGGTGGTGGTGTGCGCCGCCCTAATCAGCCCGGCGGTCCGGGTACTGCGCAAATCCCAGCCCCATCGGGACCAGGTGCCGTGCCGCAGTTCCAGCAAATACCGGCGCAAACAAACCAGTCGACGCCCTCGAGATTGCCGCAAGCAGGCGAGGCCGTGCCGCAGGCGCAACCACAAGCGATTCCGCAAACGCCCAGCCAACTCGGGTCGCAATCGTCAACTGCGCAACCTGCGCCGACTTCCGACGCCACGGCTTCCGAATCGACACCGAGCCTGCTGATTGCAGCGCCGCTGGCCGCGCGGTCGGGTAGCGAAGTGTTGGTGTCGATCGGCATTCCCCCTGGGACACCCGCGGTCAGTGCGCGCATGGAGCTCAGCTACGATCCGTCGCAGCTCGAACCGCTGGGTGCGGCCGTGTCCGCGCCGGGAAGGCTGCCACTCAAGGTCGATGGCTCCGCGGCGGTTCGTTTCAAGGTCCTCGCGCCGCAAGGACGCGCGCAGTTGCGAATCGACGGACTGGCCGGAACCGACGTCGCGGGCGCGCCTATCGCAATCGCGGCACCGGCACCGATCGACGTCACGATCACACCTTAATCATGTCCTGCCAATGGTCGGCTCAGCCTCGTTGTGCGAACGCCATTAGCGTTCGCCGGTGTTTTCAAAGCGAGGTGGTACGAGTCGCGCACATACCGATTGCGTCGGCACGCGCCGGCTTCACACTAATCGAGCTGATCGTCGTGGTGGCGATCATCACTATTTTAGCCAGCGGTTTGATGCCGCTGGTCGAACTGGCGTCGCAGCGGACAAAGGAACAAGAGCTCCAGGTGGCTTTGCGCGAAATTCGCACGGCGATCGACAGCTATAAACAAGCGGTCGAGGATGGCCGAGTGGCACGCAAGGCCGATGAAACCGGCTATCCGCCTGCCTTGGAAATTCTCGCCACCGGTGTGCCGAACGAGAAGGATCCGGAGAAGAAAAAAATCTACTTCATGCGACATATCCCGCGCGATCCGTTCTTCGTCGGTGCAGCAGTACCCGGGGAGAAGACTTGGGGATTGCGTAGCTATGAAAGCAGTCCGGACGATCCGCGCGACGGCAAGGATGTGTATGACATCTACTCGCTGTCGACGAAGACGGGACTCAACGGTGTGCCGTACAAAAAATGGTGACCAGTAGCAATCGTGTGATCATCCCTCTTGCTCGAGTAGTAGGGATGGGACGGTGACCTCATCGATTCTTCGCAGCCTCGATGCGCGGCGCATTCGCAGAAGACAGTCGCGTGGCTGCAAGTCCGCAGGCTTCACGCTAATCGAGCTGATCGTAGTTCTAACCATCCTGGCGCTGCTCCTTACAATCGCTGCACCCCGCTATTTTTCACACGTCGATCGCGCCAAAGAAGCAACCCTCAAACAGGATTTGAGCGTCATGCGCGACGCCATCGATAAGTACCACGGCGACAAAGGTAAATATCCGGATAGTCTCGACGACCTCGTCGGCTCGCGCTATATCCGTGCGATTCCGATAGATCCGATCAGCGAAAGCGCCGCTACTTGGAAGATAACCCCGCCGCCTGACTCAGATACGAAAGGAATGGTGTATGACGTAAAGAGCGGTGCGGATGGCAAAGGACTTGACGGTACTGCATACGGCGAATGGTAATCACCAGGGACTGAGAGGGAGCTGATGGATGCATTTGTAGGAAGACGTCGGCGACCTGGAACCGTGCCGGTGTCCAGGCGCGAAGCGTCCTTAACTTATCCGCCGCTGCACTTCGATAGTCCTCAACGTGCAATTGGCAAAAAAAAGGCCGGCAAGGTATCCCTTGCCGGCCTTTTAATGAACGCGAAGCTTAACGGTTAGCTGCCGTGCGTCCAGTCTGTCCAACCCATGTTCTTGCCAGCACTGCCCGGCGCAGACAGCGGGAAGTTTGCGCCGTAG
Organism: Betaproteobacteria bacterium; assembly: GCA_039934195.1. Lineage (GTDB taxonomy): Bacteria > Pseudomonadota > Gammaproteobacteria > Burkholderiales > SHXO01 > SHXO01. The sequence goes on along the minus strand of JBDTMS010000021.1, from coordinate 10,845 downwards.
GCCTTGTCGATCAAGTACGGCTGCCATTTGTCATCGCCCGTTGCCCACCAGCCACCGACTTCTTCGTTGAGCTTGTATAGGAACATGGTGGCGCGGAACATTGCGTTGTCCGACCAGTGCCAGGAATCGTAGCCGGCACGTGACAGCAGCTGTGCTTGGACCACTGCCCCCTGCATTGCTTCCCATGCATAACCGGTGGAACAAGGCTTCCACTTGAACGAGCAGCCGCGACGCATATCGTCAGGCAGCGCGCCGTCGATCGAGTGACCGCTCTTCATCGAGCCGATCGGGTTGATGCCGACCGGAGTCTTGGCGTTGATCTGCCAGGACAGATCGTCATACTTGAAACCGCTGTAGGCAGTGCGATCGCCCAGCCAGCCTTTGAATACCTTTGCGGCTCGCTCCAGGTCAGCGGTGTCGCCCAAGTACATGTCGACTGCAATGCGCGAAGCACCCGCGTGCGTGCCCCAGTTGTTAGGACGAACTTCGTGCGTGCTGATCAGCGTCTTGCCGTCCAGCGTTTTGTAGCGGACCGTGGAAAGCCATGTACGGAAAGCTTTATCCTTGGCTGCATCGAGGTTACCCAGGTTGATCAGGTCAGCCGCGATAACGTAGGAAACGAGGTTGCGCGCAAGCGCCAGCGTGCGGCCGTGAGCTTCGGTGCCGATCGCCGCCATGATTGCATCAGCCGCTTTCGTACGATAAGCATCGTTGCCGGTGCGCGCATAAACGAGCGCCGCGGCAAGCGTGTTCGCATCGTGCTTGCTGTCCTGATCTGAGACGTTCGCCGAACCGAGCCACCCGTCAGCTGCGGACTTGACGTTTTGCCAGGCTTTGCCCGTCATCGGCAATTTCTGGATCTCGGCGGACGACATCCAGATGCCGTTCGCAGTCGAAGTTGCGGTGGCCGCGCTCGACACGCAGGGTACCGCTATGGCGAGCAAGCCGATGAACGCCGCGCCCAGTGCGCGTGCGAGCACGGTTAGATGGCCTTTGCCGGCAGTGTTGTTAAGTGATGTCATTAAATGTTCCTTGGTGTTGTTGGCATGCGTTGACTACCCGCTACTTCGATTCGCCTGCTCACATGTAAGTCTCGATTGCTCGCTAACTAACGAACTTCGCCGTTGCATTTCTTAACGGTGACCACCGAGTGTTGGACGGTAAGCAGACCCCGGGGCCTACTGAGCAAAATCCAAGCCGTCAGCAATCTGCAAAAGTCAACGGGAAGTGTTGCGCAGGCGTGATGCTCGCTTGCATTCAATTGTGCAATTGCATCGCCGCATCTGGGTCGCCAATCGACATCGGTGCGGTGACGTCGACATTGCGAGTTTTATTTGCGGCGCACGTGCATTGGTGGGAATAGTGTTTGCGCAGACGAGTTGCGAAGACAAGTGCTGGAGCGCTGCAACAATCAGCGAGACGCGACGCTGATCACGCCGCTACCCGCATTTACTTATGTTGTACGTTATTGCAGGGAATGTGAACGCAGAGGAATAGATGACGTGGGTGACAACGATGCGCAGAATCGGTCCGGTTCGCATCTCAAGCATATTTTGCGAAGTCATCGCCGAAAGAACTCGTGTTCCGACAACGCATAGGTATTGACATTGTCGTCCGGCATGCGTCGCAGCGTCAGTGTCACCATGCTGTACCGCGTGCCATTGGAAATCGCCGACTCTTCCAGGGTAAACACGCCTGACCGCAGCAGCACACCAGAGTCGAGCAACTCGTATCGCAACTCGTAAGTTCCGGATGGCAACTCTTTCACGGCGAATCGATCGCTCGCCGATACGTACAAGGTGCGGACAACCCTGGGCTCACCTTCGGCGAGCGAGATGACTTTGACGAAAGCATCGAAGTCATTTTTGGAATTATCGATGGTCACTTGCGACAGGCCATCCATATCCAGCTGCTCGTAGCCGGGAACATAGTCGGAAGTGGACGGCCATCCTTCGCCATTGGGTGCGGTAGCGGGCCTTACATACGCAGCATTTTTTCCAGGCGTCGTAGATCCCGGCGTTTCACGTCCATTCGCTTTCCCACGTGGCTTCGTCTGTTGCGCATCGACGGCAGCAGTGCGTTTCGGCGGTGCCGCTTTCATAGCTATGTTCGGCGACTTTGCTCTTACGGCGGGCTTATCGGGCGGCGGGGCCAACGCATCGTCCGCATCCAGGAACCGCTTGCCCTGCGCAGACACCGCGCCGTCGACAGCGGTGGACGGGTTGGATGTCGTTGGAGGCACTTCTGATCGCGCAGGAGAATCGGAGCGTTGTGTCCGTAATTTCGTCCGATCGGAGCGCATGGTCGGATCCTGAAACTCATACGGCACGGCTGCGGTGATCTCAGGAATCTCCTTTTGGCGATGCAACTCCGTTGCGATGTACCACACCAGAGCAACCAGCACTGCAATCGTGCCCAACGGGATCACAGTTCGCCGAACGAATATGTGCATCTTGTGCCCTTCGTCGGCAGGGTCGGGTGACCGGAATTCGCGAGTCCAGCGGCGCGGCGCATACGCAGACTCCATCTCGCGCTCGTCGACCGATGCCGCCTCGGCAATGCGCAGGGACGCATCGTATTCCGCTCGCTTCTGCGGATCAGCGAGCACCTCGTATGCCGCGTTGAGCCGCGCCATGTTTGCAGCCGCATCGAGATCGTCAGGATTGCGATCGGGATGATATTTTTGCGACAGAGCACGATAGGCTGCGCGAATCACCTCGATCGGCGCATCGCGTGCAATCTTCAGACTGTCATAGTGAGTCAGCTGCATAGCGGATTGTTCAGGGCTGCACCGCGGATTCAATACATCCATCGGCAACGCCCATTCAGCGCGCGGAGGCGTCGCTTGGGGTGCCCAAATTTTGTTTAACAGCTGCCTGGTGTTCGCGGTCGATTTCCTGCACGCGTCTGGCAAAGTCGCCATAACTCAGTTTGCCGGCCTGCAATTGCACGATCGCGGCGCTAATTTGTTTGCGCGTCTGGGCCAGCATCATCGAGGGCGGACCATTGCGCTGCGTCTGATACGCCTGAGCGCGCTCGCGTACCTCTACCCATGCCGCAATCGCTTTTCGCTCGGCGAACTGCGCCCTGGCATCGTTGCTTAAATGGTTCGACTTAATCGCGCCAGGACGAAGCAGTAACGTTACCTTGTCGCGAATGGGATCGAGACGAGCGTCGGCGTATAGCGACTGCAGGTAGCTGTCCTGCTCTATGGGTGTGACCTGAGCACGCGACATCGCGTCCGGCCCGCGCGCGGGATCGCCCGTACAGGCGCTTACCAGTAGGGCAGCCACTGCCAACGCTAGGCAGGTACTTGCCGACATCGGCGATAGGTCGATCGAAATTTTCATAATCATCGTCTTCTGGCACACAGGGACATGCGTAAGCGTATCGCGATAGGGACGAGTCTGCATCGCCTATCCCTCCACGTCGGTCTATGTCGGACAGCGTGATATCACTCGAGCCTGCACGTTTCCCAATCGATCGACCGCGGGTTCATGCGCGTCCCATGCTCGATGGAGCACATGATGACTATCCTCAACGTGAACGCTAAACAGTTCACTGTCGATGTCGAACCTGATATGTACTGCCGTGGGTTTGCGCGACGAGCTCAATCTCACCGGCACCAAAGGCGGTTGCGATCGCGATGTGGGGCGCCTGTACCGTCCATGTCGATGGGCAGCCGACGTGCTCATGCGTGTTGCCGGTGCCGGCGACGGAACGGAAGATAAAGGGTCCGCATGCCAATCACGGCGACGCACACCGAAGCGGTCGAGATCCGCGCAACCATTATCCATCCCATGGAATCTGGGTTCCGGCTCGATAATACCGGCCATCCGATTGCTCACAGCATCGTCGAGACCTTCACCTGCACGCGCGACGGTGAGGAGGTGTTCCGTGCAACGCTGCATCCCGCCGGCCGTTGTCGACTAACCGTTATCTTCGTTCTACATCGCGGCCAACCCACCGCGCGGATCTGTTGTTTAACTAGACCGACGATCACGGGGTCCGACCGACGATCATGTGGATGTGTCGCGGCATAGTGCACACCTTGTAGTGTCGAACTGACGCGCTCTGCGCGACGTATTTGAATCGCCACCGACGTGCCGTCGCACAATGGTCGCGTGTATACTTTGGCAACCAAGTGCACTTAGTCTAGCGGCCCTCCTTGAAATTCCGGTCAACGCGGCGCGTCGAGGCAGAGATTCGATGGCGCTGCTGCATCGTGTTGGTGCAGACAGCCTGGGCCGCCACGGCAGGAGCGGCAAGGGCTCGTTCCGCCACGCATCGCACCCATATCCGCAGCCGCAACTCTTTAGACGATCGTTGAAATGACGTACTGCGTGGGCATCATGCTGGACCAGGGGTTGATTTTCGCTTCCGACTCTCGCACAAACGCCGGTGTCGACAACTTCGCCAAGTTCTGCAAGATGACGGTGCTGGAGCGCCCCGGCGATCGCGTAATCGTTCTGCTGAGCTCGGGAAACCTCGCCGGTACGCAAGCCGTCAACAGCTTGCTCAAGCAGCGGGGCGAAGAAGCCGGCAAGCCGAATATGTGGAACGCAAGAACGATGTTCGACGTGGCGACGCTCGTCGCCGATGCGATGCGCGACATCGATCACCGCGACGGCGAATATCTTGCCGAGACCGAGATCAAGTTCAATGCCTCGTTCATCCTGGGCGGCCAGATCAAAGGTGAGCCGCCTCGCCTGTTTCGTATCTACGCGGTCGGTAATTTCATCGAGGCTGGGTTAGATACACCCTATCTGCAGACCGGCGAGACCAAGTACGGCAAGCCTATCATCGATCGTGTCATCACACGCTTAACCCCACTGGCTGACGCGGCCAAGTGCGTGCTCGTTTCGTTCGATTCGACCATGCGCAGTAACCTATCGGTGGGGATGCCCATCGATCTGATCTGTTATCAGCGCGACAGCCTGGAAATCCAGATGCGCCGACGATTCGATGACGGAGACGCGTATTTTACTGCGCTCAGCAACCAATGGAGCGCTGGCACGCGCAACGTCTTCAGCCAGCTACCCAACCTCCGCTGGTAGCATCGCAAACGACGCAAGCTGATCTGTGCGGGACTTCATTCTGATCACGTGTGAACATGGCGGAAACAGAATTCCTGCCGCGTATCGGTCTTTTTTCCAGGCTTCTCAGGAATTGCTGGATTCTCACCACGGGTATGACATCGGCGCACTGGTCGTAGCGAAAGAGCTGTCTGCCACATTCGCCGCACCGCTGATTACCTCTACGACCAGCCGGCTGCTCATCGATTTGAATCGATCGATTGGCCATCCCAACCTGCATTCGGAAGCAGTCCGCGCGGCGCCCAAATCGGTGCGTCAGCAGATTATCGAGCAGCACTATGTCCCGTATCGAAGCAAGGCCGAAGGCATCGTCAGCGAGGCGATCGCGAACGGCTCTCGCGCGGTGCACATCTCATCGCACAGTTTTACCCCTGAGCTCGACGGCAAAGTGCGCAACTGCGACATCGGTCTTTTGTACGATCCAGCGCGAGCAGGAGAGGTGGCGCTATGCGAGCGGTGGAAGGCCGCAATCGAGGCGCGCGCGCCGCACATCAGAGTGCGTCGGAATTATCCGTACGCAGGGACAGGCGATGGCTTGACCCGGCTCCTTCGCAGCCGTTTTACGGCGGATTGCTACGTGGGTATCGAGCTCGAGGTGAACCAAAAGTATGCAATTGCAGGCAGCAGTGCGTGGATGTCTGTCAGAAAAGCATTGATCGGTTCGCTCCAAACAGCATTGCGGGTTAGCGAAGCGGCGTTCGCAAACCGACCATCATTCGCAAATCGATAGAGCAGGCATGATGTCGGGAACTGTAGGACCCAGCACCGACCTAAAAACAGCGCAATTTCCAAACAGGCTGACCTCGTCGAACGCGCGATTATGGAACCACGTTAAGGAGACCTCCCCCATGCAAATCCGCGTTGGCTACGAAATGGTATTCGATTGTCCGCAACCGACACCGATGATTCTGACACTGCACGTGCACTCTTCGCGCGTGTCGGATATCAGCATCCCCGATCACCTCATCACCAAACCATCGGTCCCGGTTTCTGCCTATCGCGACGGTTTCGGCAATTGGTGCAGCCGCATCGTGGCGCCGGTTGGAGAGATTCAGCTGTCCGCTGATGCGGTAGTCAACGACACCGGCTTGCCTGATCTCATCGTCCCGTCGGCGCAGCAGCTGCCGGTGGAGCAGTTGCCTGAAGAAACGCTGGTATTCCTGCTTGGCAGCCGGTACTGCGATACCGATCGGTTGTCGCAGGTCGCTTGGAATTTGTTCGGAAACACGCCGCTGGGTTGGCCACGTGTACAGGCGATCTGCGACTTTGTGCACGAGCACATCGCATTTGGCTATCAGCATGCGCGCTCCACGAAAACGGCGTCGGAAGCATTCGAGGAAAAGACCGGTGTGTGCCGGGATTACACGCACCTCGCGGTCGCATTCTGTCGCTGCATGAACATTCCGGCGCGCTACTGCACAGGTTATCTCGGCGATATCGGCATACCCCCGCCGTACGGTCCGATGGATTTCGCCGCGTGGTTCGAGGCGTACCTCGACGGGCGCTGGTATACGTTCGATCCGCGCAATAACATCCCGCGTATCGGGCGCGTGCTAATCGCGCGCGGCCGCGACGCCGCTGATGTCGCCATCAGCAACACGTTCGGCCTCAATACGCTGCGAAGCTTCAAAGTGCGTACGGACGAGGTCAAGCAGTAGAGCGACGTTCCGGGATTCAACTGAACGGCTGCGCCGCCGTCCGCGGGCGGCGGCGCAGCACTTGAAAACGGCTTGCATGCCAGGGCTGTCTACTTTTAGGAGCGAGCCATGATCGTCACGCCGTTCTACGCGGGTTTATTGGCTTTGTGGTTTCTGCTGCTGAGCGTACGCGTTGTCATGCGGCGCCAGACTGGGATCTCGGTGGGCGACGGTGGCGATCCTCGTTTGCTGCGAGTCATCCGTGGTCACGCGAATTTCGCAGAATACGTGCCCCTGATACTGCTGCTGATGGCGTTGCTGGAGCTCACGCGCACGTCGATATACGTGCTCCACGCGCTCGGCATTGCACTGCTTATTAGCCGCCTGCTGCACGGCTATGCGCTAAGCTTCACCACGCATTTCAAGTTCGGCCGTATCTGGGGCGCTACGCTCACCTTTGTTGTCTTGTTTGTAGCCGCGGTTCTCTGCGTCTTGAAAGGGATTCACGGTTTCGCGCTGACGTAAAAAAAGCCCTCGCCAAATCGCCGAGGGCTTGAGCTACGTACTTCCTGTTTACTGCATACGGCGCCGCGAGATGCCGCCGATCAGTAGCAATCCGGCGGTTAACAGCGCGTAGGTGCTGGGCTCGGGGACGGGGGTAGTGGGCAGCGTCGATGGCGTTGCGATTACCCAGGCGTGATTGTCCGACTCGAACGCATTGGCCGGGGAAGAGAACACGACTCTGTTGAAGTTCTCTGCCGCACCTGACGTAAATATGTTCACATACAAACCGCCGCGCAGCGATGGGTCGACTAGATTTCCCAGATCGGTGCCGCTGTAGGTTGCCAGGAGCGTGTTGTCGGAAAACAATTGCACGGTGTTGTAGGCGTCGACCGAGCCGTAATAGAAACCGAAGTAGCTCAGCGGGTTCCCGAAGTTTATTGTGGTAGGCGAGCCGTAGGTGCTGCCGTCGTTCAGGTAGAAGCTTGTGTCTCCCTGCGGGGCGACGCTATCGGCGTTGGTGCCGATAACGATGCTGCCGCCGGAATAAATCGAGGGTAGAAAGCCGTCGTTGAAGGGGACGGTGAAGGCGCCTGCGACACTGGTGTACTGCCCTTCGCCTGCTACTGCAGTACCGCCTGCTGTAAGCAAGTACGCGTGGGCGGGCGATGTGAGTCCCCCAAATGCGGACGTCATCGCGAGTGCGACGATTATTGTTTCATGAATCGATCTCCGAGGGTTGGTAACTAATTGACTTGCTATCGGCTTTCTTTGCTGAAGCCGTGTGTGAACTGTATGCGCGGGTCATCGCGAAAATCGAGCTTGGTCAACTTCGTTCCAAAATTTCGTAAAACTTCGTCAACATAGACAAATGCACGCAGTGGTTTCTCTAGTCGATTGCTTCGCCGCATTCGGCATCGCGCGCCGTCGATAGACATGGTCAGCGACACGACGTCACTCGAGCGCCCGGCGTCGTGTCGGGCATTGTTCGTCGCATTCACCCTTCTCGCTTTGCAAGGTTTCGGCGGTGTGCTGGCCGTTGCGCAGCGCGTGTTATGCGACCGGAAGCGTTGGCTCAGCAACGAAGAGTTCGTGGAGATTCTTGCGGTTGCCCAGGTACTGCCGGGACCGAACGTCTGCAACGTCGCGCTTATCGTGGGCGATCGCTTCTTCGGCTGGCGTGGCGCATTCGCAGCACTGGCCGGGATGATGTGCGTGCCGCTCGTGATCGTGCTGGTTGTTACCGCCGTCTATGCGCGATATGCATTGCATCCCGCTGTCGCAGGTGCATTGAAAGGGATGGGCGCAGTCGCTGCGGGATTGATTGCAGGCACAGGTTTGAAGTTGGCGCGAGCCCTGCGCACGAATCCACTGGGCGTTCCGACCTGCGTGGTAGCCGCGATAGCTGCCTTCGTCGGCGTCGCGCTGCTGCGCTGGCCGCTGGTATGGATTCTATTGGGGCTCGGCGGCGTTACCTGCCTCATGGCCTGGCGGCGCTTGCGGCCCAGCGTTGAAAACTCCGAGGCGCGTCGCTAGATGCATAGCGGCCTCGATTGGCTCACGTTGTTCGGCCACTTTCTGCTCCTCTCGCTGCTTTCGATCGGCGGTGCCATCACGGTTGCCCCGGACATGCATCGAGTGATGGTGGAGCAGATGGGACTGCTAACCGACGCGCAATTCAACGCCTCGATTGCAATCGCGCAAGCCTCGCCCGGTCCGAACGTGTTGTTTGTCGCGGTAATGGGCTATCAGGCCGCCGGATGGCTGGGCGCAGGCGTAGCGCTGACGGGCATCATGCTGCCCTCGACTACGCTCGCGCTTGCCGCCGCGCGCTGGGGCCATACCCGGCGCGAGTGGCGCGCGGTGCAGGCGTTCAAAGCCGGGATGGCGCCAATCGTGATCGCGCTGATGTTCGCAACCGGTTGGATACTGGCCACGTCCGCGCCCGGCTGGCGTCACTTGCTGCTGACCTTAGCAGCGGCGCTACTGGTGTGGCGCACCCGCGTGCATCTGCTGGTCTTGGTTGCCGCTGGGGCGCTGCTGGGTGGGCTGGGGTGGATCTAGGGAAGCTCTGAGCAAGGCTCGCGACGTGCGTTGTGTCAGGTGCGGATGGATGCGGGGCGTCGCGACGAAGCCAAAAGTAGGGCTTAGACGCCGTCTTTCAGTCGAGCGGTCAGACGCGCTTAAGCGTCGCAGAGTATGATTTACGAATCAGCACTAGAGAGGAGACACTGCCATGACCGAGATCGCTAGAAAACTGAAGTCAGTCGGCGCATCAAGCGTGCGTGATCGCGTCAGCGAAGAAGAATGGCAGGTGCGCTGCGATCTTGCAGCCGGCTATCAGCTCGCATCGATTTACAAGTGGACGGACTTGGTCTACACCCATTTTACCGCACGCGTGCCCGGCTCCGAGCACATCCTCATCAATCCGTACGGCCTGATGTTCGATGAGATCACGGCCTCGAGTCTGGTGAAGATCGACCACGAAGGCAATGTGATCGACGATGTGACCGGCCTCGGCATCAATTTCGCGGGCTACGTGATTCACGGCTGCGTGCATGAGGCGCGCCCCGAGATCAACTGCGTGATTCATACGCACACGCGCGCCGGCGTCGCGGTGTCCGCGCAGAAGTGTGGATTGCTGCCGATCAGCCAGCATGCGCTGCGAACCTATGGGATGATCACCTATCACGACTACGAAGGCATTGCCCTGGAAATGGACGAGCGTCCGCGCCTGGCAGCGGATCTCGGCAAAACCTCTAAAGCCATGATCCTGCGCAACCACGGATTGCTGACTCTGGGCAACAACGTATCCGAGGCCTTCGAGCTGATGTACTACCTCGACTGCGCCTGCCAGTCGCAGGTCGATGCGCTGGCCGGCGGTCGCGTCGAGCTCGATTTCATCTCCGAAGAAACGGCGAAGAAGGGCTTCGAGCAGTTCCAAGGTGAGGGCGGCGCCGAGTTGAACAAAACCTGGACCGCGCTATTGCGGATGCTGGATCGCAAGGGCATCGATTACCGGAGCTGAGCCTTTCCATGCGAAGGAATAACTGTTGAGTAAGGTTCGTAAAGGCCAGGCCCCAGGCAAGCTATCGCGCGACCAGTTTCACGACCACTTCCGGCAGTCCTACATCGATCCGGCGTTCGATGCCGAGCGCGACGCTATCGAGCGCCTAGAACAAATCGCCTGGAACAACTACACCGAAAGCCGCAAATCTCCGGTCACGCGCAAGGCGGGGCCGGAGGTTGCCGACGTTGAATATGATCTTCGGTGGAATGGCTGGAAGCGCGTGCGAAGCTTCGCGATGCCGCTGCCAAACAAACGAGTCCCGGCACCAAGTCCCGGGTATTAGTCATCTGCGCGTCAGCCCGCAACGATGGCACCTGTCCGGGCGAGATTTCGAAGCGCTATCGGATGTCGAACTTGGCTAGCGAGATTCTGACATCGACCGATATCGAAGTCGATCTACTCGATCTGAGCCTAGTCACCTCCGAGTACGGCAAGAAAATCTATCCGTGCAAAGGCTGCGTATCGACCGCGATGCCGCTGTGCCATTGGCCGTGCAGCTGTTATCCGAATCATTCGCTGCATCAGACCGACGATTGGATGA
>JBDTMS010000020.1:0-14706 GCA_039934195.1 Betaproteobacteria bacterium | reverse complement strand
ATCGAAGTGACCATTCTGATGCTGGAGTCGTTGCCGTGGCCCAAGCATTTGAAGAACGTCCCCGAATACGCAGGCGGGCACCACGAACGTATGGACGGGAAGGGCTACCCGCGTGGGCTGACGCGTGCAGAGATGTCAGTGCAGGCGCGGGTGATGGGTATCGCCGATATTTTCGAAGCACTCACTGCGAAGGATCGGCCGTACAAGAAGGGGAAGACGTTAACCGAAGCCCTGACGATCTTAGGAAAATTCAAGGTCAATGGTCATATCGATCCGGACCTTTTCGACGTGTTCATTCGGGAGAAAGTCTACCTACGATATGCCGAGCAGTTTCTCGATCCCGATCAAATCGACGAAGTAAATCTGCACAAGATTCCCGGCGTACCGGACGATGTACTGACCACTGACGCATAGCGTCACATGACGGTGGGTTAAGCGACAGTTTTCGGCGCCCGCTAAAATGTAGTGTCAAACCGCGTGGTTCTGTGCCGTCCGCGCAGTGGTGCTTCTCGAACAAGAATGCCGGTGACCGGCCGCCTCCCACCTAAGCCATTGATTTTACCATCCACTCTGCCCTGGCACACCCGTTGCATTTAGGGAGGGCGAACACGAGAACGTGTTTGGCCCAGACATCACAACCCCTAAGGAGCTCTTTAATGAAAGCCGTACAAAAAGGTTTTACCCTGATCGAACTGATGATCGTTGTTGCGATCATCGGCATCTTGGCCGCCATCGCGTTGCCGGCATACCAAGACTACACCGTGCGCGCCCGTATTACTGAAGGTCTGAGCTTGGCCTCAGCCGCCAAGACAACAGTGGCCGAAAACGCGGCGTCAGGCGCCGCCGACCTCGGGGCTGGCTGGACCGCGCCCTCTGCCACCGCCACCGTCTCGAGTGTCGCCGTCGCTGCGACTACCGGCGTAATCACGATAACTTACACTGCTATAGGTAAGGGCGTGATCATGACGCTGACGCCCATGTCCGCCGGTGCTGCTCTCGCCGCGGGAACCCCACCCAGCGATGCAATGACCTGGACCTGCGCCGTTGATTCGGCCGCGAACAACCGTTACGTCCCGTCGAATTGCCGCATCTAAGCTCTAGAACCTAGCATCACGAAAAGCCGGGCGCATGTCGCCCGGCTTTTTTTTCCGAAACACCGATGATTTCAACGGTAGCCCGTTACTGATATACGAAAGGTAGTACTCGAGGTTGTTCCATTCTTCGCTGTTGTAACCAAACGGCTCCGCGCGCATCTGTTCCATACAGCGCTTGAATCGACCTTGCAAGGTCATCAGCTCTTATCCACCCCGAAAGATTGTTGCCCGCGCTGTACACGTGACAACCAGCGCAAGATGCATTGAGCTGCCCGATTCGCTGGAAGAATAGATCTCGCCCCGCGCCTATACCGGGCGAGCGCTGCAGGAGAATCCACTCGCACGCTCAGCCTGGTCCCATCCGACAAGCTGCGTGCGTATGCAGTGACTACGCCCATTGGATGGCGCTGCCCAAACGCATATTCAGATCCACCGTTAAACAGGTCCGGCTCGATAACTAAATAACATATAGCGGGCGCCAATCAGCAATCCTGGCGGACGCGTTGAGGCCATAGCGCAAAAACCAACCCCCCAGACAAACGAACGCGTTTTCATAGAGACATAGTACTTCGGTGTTCCGCTATTACAGCGCCAGCAAAGCGATGTGTTTTTTGGTCGTCTCGCCCTCTCGTTTAAACCGATAGATGAAGTCGACTATCAAATCGATTTCTTCTTCGGTGAGTACTTGATGTTTGCCGAACGGTGGCATCACAGTATTCGGATTTCGCACCGTCGGACGATGTCAAGCGAGGCAATTGCCTTTGTACCAGTCATATGCGAGGTCCCGGCCGCGCGTGGACGGCGAATCTGTTGCAATCGGCAGTATTGGATGTCATCTCTTTTAGACATAACGCACAGAGCGTCAGTTATGCGGGATGAAGCTATTACGCGACTCCGATTGCACCGTTCGCATCGACGCTTGGCTTACGTTTGAGATTGGGATGTGGACTGTTCGGTCGCTCGCCAATGGCCTGAGCGCCCACCCTGCTTCTCAAGTAATCGAACGCCTTCAATCGACATTCCGCGGTCAACGGCTTTGCACATATCGTAGATGGTAAGGCAGGCGACAGTCACAGCGGTTAGTGCCTCCATTTCAACTCCGGTACGACCGACCGTTTCTGTTGTGGCGGTGCATCGCACTGCGGGTTCGTCCGTGATTATCTCAAACTCCACCGCAACTCGCGTCAGCGGTAACGGGTGGCAAAGCGGGATGAGCTCCCAAGTGTGTTTAGCAGCTTGAATTGCGGCGACGCGTGCGATGCCGAGCACATCGCCTTTGCTCGCGCTGCCCTCTCTAATCAATTCCAGCGTCGCCGGGAGCATGACTATGCGACCGACAGCAACCGCGATTCGCCGCGTTTCCGCCTTATCGCTCACATCTACCATATGCGCCTGCCCGGCAGAATTGAAATGACTGAGTTGAACCATGTTGATGAACGCTCGCGTTCTGACGCATTAACCGGAACGAGTATGAGCGGTCGGGAGAACTCCCGACTCGCCGCAGGTATCATAGCACCATGCGTTTTCCACTCGTATGCGTCCTACTGGTCATGACATTGTCTGCGTCGCGAGCGGACGATTTGCCTGAACTGGGAGATGCTTCGCGGACAACGATCACGCTCCAGCAAGAACGCCAGTTGGGCGAGCAGATCATGCAGCAAATTCGCTCGAGCCCTCAGTATCTGGATGATCCCGAAGTAACCGACTACGTGAATGCCCTTGGCTATCGGCTGCTAGCCAATAGCGTGAACGTCGAGCAGCAGTTCGAATTTTTCGTCATCGACGACAAGACCGTAAACGCGTTCGCTTTGCCTGGCGGATTCATCGGCGTACACACCGGATTGATCGTGACTGCGCAAAGTGAATCGGAGCTTGCTGCCGTTCTGGCCCATGAAATCGGGCATGTAACACAGCGCCACATCGCTCGATTTTTTACGCAACAGAAGCAAGCGGGTATCGCTTCGATGGCGGCACTCGCATTGGCTCTCCTCGCCGCGCGCTCGAGTCCTGATATTGCTCAGGCGGCAATTGCAGCGGGCCAATATGCGAGCTATCAGACCGCGTTGAATTTCAGCCGCGAGAATGAAAGGGAAGCCGATCGCGTAGGGCTAACGACTCTGGAGAAATCTGGTTTCGACGTACGCGCAATGCCTACGTTTCTCGATCGTCTTCAGCGTTCTTATCGACTCTACGAAACGAATGCTCCGTCGTACGCGCGCACGCATCCATTGACTTATGAGCGCATTGCGGATGTACAGAACCGCGTACAAAGCATGCCGCTAAAGCAGGTGCCGGATAGCCTCGACTTCCTGCTTGTGCGTGCGCGTCTGCAGGCTCGCGATATGAGTCCACGGGACGGCGTTGCATACTTCGACGATATTCTCACTGAACGTAAGACGGTAACCGAGGTGCCCGCGCGTTACGGCTTAGTTCTGTCGTTGCTTAAAATGAAAGATCTGAAGCGTGCCGCGAGTGAGACGACCACATTGATCGATGCGGCGCCCGACAGTTCAATGATTGCAGTGCTCAACGGCCGCGTAAGAAGCGCGCTCGGCGATAAAAACGGCGCATTGGACATCTACAGTAAAGCGAATAAGCGATACCCTCACGACCGGACATTAGTATACGAGTACGCCCGCGCCTTGCTTGGCAGCAAACGGCCAGAAGAAGCGTTGAAGCTAGTGACAGATGCGTTGAGTGCTGGGCACTCGGATACTTTGCTGTTTCAGATTCAAGCCGAAACCTATTCGGCTCTGGGGAAAAGATTGCAGCAACATCGAGCGTTGGCCGAAGCCTATATGCTCGACGGCAGCTTGCCCGCGGCAATCGAGCAGCTGCAAATTGGCCTGAAAGCCGGTGATGGCGATTTCTACCAGCTTTCCAGCGCGGAAGCTCGATTGAAGGAACTTCGCGTCCTGGATGCCGAGCGGCGTAAAGAGCAGCGTCAGCACTGAGACTAGCCTCGCCTTCCTGGCTTCCGCGCGAGCGGCGTGCCTTCGGTGCGTTATTACCGACGTCCGCGGTCACCAAAAATTTCGTCCCCCTGATCGATGTGCACCTGCCGCAATCAGCTGCCGCCTGGTCCGGTTTGTGCACAACGTTTGCACACTCTGAAGTGGGTCGTCGTCCGCGAGTTCCCGGCTCGGGTTTACATCGTGGGAGCGTCGCCACTAATTTTAATAATTTTAGCCCGCCTCTCGCGGGTTTGCGGGAATCTCGCTCGTGTCCGAAGTCGTTGCCATCAGGAAACCCCCAAAGCATCAGATGCTGGAGAAGATCGGCAAATACCAGATCCTAGGTGAGCTGGGTAAGGGCGCTACAAGCGCGGTCTACCTGGGCCTGGATCCTTTCGCCAATCGCAAAGTCGCGATCAAGCTGGTTCAGCGAGAGGGACTGGGCGACAAGGAACATGGAAAGCGTTTCCGCAAGCTGTTCTTGACCGAGGCGTCGCTGGTCGGCAAGTTGTCGCATCCACACATTTGCGCGATCTTCGACGCAGTAGCGGATGAAGATGGCAGCTATATCGTAATGGAGCATGTGGAGGGCGGAACCCTCGAGCAGCACACCAAGCACGAAAATCTGCTGGCAATCAACAAGATCATCGAGATCATCTTCAAGTGCTCAAAAGCCTTGGACTACGCGCATCGGCACGGCGTAATTCATCGCGACATCAAGCCCGCAAACATTCTGTTCGCCCAAGACACGGATATCAAAATATCGGATTTCGGCGCAGCGTTGACCGCGGCGTCCGAAACGACGCAGGTCAGCGGTATCGGATCACCCGCGTATATGTCCCCGGAACAGGTACAAGAACAACAGCTGTCGCACCAGACCGATATTTTTTCCCTCGGCGTCGTGATGTACCAGTTGCTGACTGGAAGCTTGCCGTTCAAGGCGACCAATAACTACAGCATGGTGTTTCAGATCATCAACGTCGATCCGCCGCCGCCAAGTATTTTTCGCCCTGAGATACCGGCGACCGTCGATCGCATCGTCAAGAAAATGGTGCAGAAACGGCTCGAGAGCCGCTATCAGAGTTGGGATGAGCTCGCTCAGGATCTGGTGCGCGTATTCAATAACCTGCAGCCTCCGGAACAAGCGGTACCCGACACCGAGAAGTTCAACACGCTTCGCCGTCTGGAATTCTTCAAGAATTTTACCGACGTCGACTTGTGGCAGGTGCTGCATATCTCCAACTGGCATCGCATTCCCTCAGGCACCTTGCTGATTCGCGAGGGCGAAACCGGTACGTCCTTTTTTGTTTTGGCCTCCGGCGAGGTGAAGGTCACCAAGAACGAGCGCATTCTCACGGTCTTAAAATCCGGCGAATGCTTCGGTGAGATGGCCTATTTGGGACGCCGTCAGTTCAAGCGCAGCGCGAGCGTATCTACTACCAGTGAGATTACGGTTGTGGAAATAAAAGCCGACGCGCTCAACGCCGCTACAGAGAACTGCCGCCATCAATTCACCGCGGCATTCTTGGAATTGCTGGTGTTCCGACTCGAGTCCGCAGACGTGCGCCTTTCAGAGCTCCTGCTCGATCGAAACGTGATGGTGTAACGATGGCGGGTTCTCGGCTCGCTAGGTTTGATGGACTGGTATGATCTAGATATTCTGTTGTCGGCATGCTAGAAATGACTCCCGTAAGTTCAATTGATGTTTCAGCTCTAGAAGAACTCCAGCGCAAAGGCCCGGTTGTCTTAATTGATGTGCGCAGCGACGCCGAGGTATCTCGCGGTATGATTTACGGCGCGCGGCACGTTCCGCTGCAAGCGATTCCCGAACGCTACACTGGCCTCGATGCTAGCGCCGTTACCGTGATCTATTGCCAGTCCGGTGCCCGTTCAGCGCAGGCCTGCGCGTGGCTTGGCAGTAAAGGGTTTCAGCAAATCTACAATCTGGAAGGTGGCATCGGGGCTTGGCTGCGGAGCGGTTTAGCTCTGACGCCACCCGTTTAGTCAGCGCCAGTAAGCAGCAGCTGGGTTCTGTTTCTTATGCAATTTGATCGCGAGCTCGACGCCAGGGGACTGAACTGTCCGTTGCCGATTCTGCGCACCAAGAAACTTCTCAACGGGATGGTGAGTGGCGAGGTAATCAGAGTTCTCGCGACCGATCCTGGCTCCGTACGTGACTTTCAGGCGTTTTCGCGGCAAACGGGAAATGCTTTGATGGCGTCCGACGCAAACGATGGCCAATTCGTTTTCTTCTTGAAAAAGAAATGAGCAACGCGCGGCGAGAATCTAGAGCTCCTCGGTTTCGCTTGCCTACGCCCGATCATCTGATCGGCCTGGTGGACAATGCGCTTCGTACGCTATGGGCGCCTGCTCAGTCGTCGCGCCCGGTACCCGGTGCCGCCTTGGAACCGTCTCAACTCGAAGAACAAGACCGACGCCTGTCCGGGCGACTGATGCGGGTCAATCACAGCGGCGAGGTGTGCGCGCAGGCCCTCTACCAGGGACAAATGGCGGTGACGCGGGATGCACGTGTGCACAACCTGCTTGACCGAGCGTCACGCGAAGAGACCGAGCATCTGGCGTGGACTGAGCAACGGCTCGCTGATCTCGGTAGTCGCAAAAGCCTGTTGAATCCGATATGGTATGCGGGGTCGTTCGCAATTGGTGTCGTGTCCGGAGCGCTCGGCGATCGCTGGAACTTGGGATTTCTGGCGGAAACCGAGCTACAAGTGGAACGCCATTTGAATGATCATCTTGAGATACTTCCGGCAAGCGATCATCAAAGCCGAGCCATCGTGGGTCAGATGAAGCGCGATGAGTCGGCCCACGCGGTTAAGGCCCGACTGCAAGGCGGCGGCGAACTGCCCAGCCCGGTGAAATTCGCGATGCGTGTCTCCTCACGTCTGATGACGGCGGTTTCGCACTGGCTCTAGAAATATCTATCCCAGGAGAAATATCTACTCTAGGGCCTCACGAATCTCGAAATCATGGGTGATCGCGGCGGTCTTACCCAACATGATGGACGCCGAGCAGTATTTCTCCGCCGATAGATGGATCGCCCGTTCGACGCTTTTTGGATCCACCGCGTTGCCTGAAATAATGAAGTGAAAATGGATCTGCGTGAATACGCGCGGGTCCTCAGGTGCGCGCTCAGCATCGATCTCGACCACGCAGCCGGTGATTTGCTGTCTCGCTTTCCGCAATATGGTTACCACGTCATAGGCGGTGCAGCCGCCGGTGCCTGCGAGAACCGTCTCCATTGGTCGCGGCGCAAGACTGCGACCGCCAGCTTCAGGCGCGCCGTCCATCACGATCGCGTGACAGCTTTCGGTCTCCGCAACGAAGCAGACGTTGTCCATCCATTTGATTCTGGTTTTCACGACGATCCTCGAACCTCAGGTTAATTCTTTGGGCGCGGCAATATTAGCCGATACCTTGTTACGTACACCGCGTCAGCATTGACGCAGGCGATCAAGCAGTCACCGTTTATTTATAGAAATCAGCTTATTAGCCGAGAAAGCTGTAACCTTGCTGCGGATTTGGCTAAAATGCGTCGCTCACGGCGCTTGGATCGAGGATTTTGGCATGGAAGAGGTGAAAGTGGACCGGTCGAAGCGGCGGCTATTACTCGCCGCAAGTGGCGTGGCAGGGGGCATTGCGGCGATTGGCGTAGGCACGCCATTTTTTTTGAGCATGTTGCCAAGCGCCCGAGCGCGCGCCGCGGGCGCCCCGGTCGAAGTCGATATTTCCAGAATCGAGCCGGGGATGATCCTGCGTGCCGAATGGCGCGGTCAGCCGGTGTGGGTGCTACATCGCACGCCGGAGATGCTCGAGGACATCAAAAAGATGGACGGCCAAGTTGCCGATCCTGCTTCCGATAATTCGGTCCAGCCTAAGTACGCTAAAAACGAGTATCGCTCGATCAAGCCCGACTATCTGGTTCTCATCGGAATCTGTACACATCTGGGGTGTTCGCCGACCGCCAAATTGCAGCCGGGCGCCGAGAGCGGACTGGGCACCGATTGGATGGGCGGGTTTTTCTGTCCTTGTCACGGCTCCAAATTCGACTTGGCGGGACGAGTACTCAAAGACGTGCCGGCCCCCAAGAATCTCGTCGTCCCGCCCTATCAGTTTTTAACTGACGCGCGGCTGATGATCGGCGACGACAAAGGAGCGAAAGCATGACCAAGGCGCAAAGCGTTCTAAATTGGGTCGACGAGCGATTTCCGGTCACCGCTTTTTGGAAAAACCATCTAAGTGAGTATTACGCGCCGAAGAACTTCAACTTCTGGTACTACTTCGGTTCGCTCGCGCTGCTGGTGTTGGTAATTCAGATCGTCACGGGCATTTTCCTGACGATGAACTACAAGCCGGACGCGACGCAGGCTTTTCAGTCCGTTGAATACATTATGCGCGACGTCCAGGGCGGCTGGCTGATCCGCTATATCCACTCGACCGGCGCATCGATGTTTTTCGTCGTCGTATACCTGCACATCTTCCGCGCGCTGATCTACGGTTCTTACCGCAAACCGCGCGAGTTGATCTGGCTGTTCGGTGTGTTGATCTATCTCTGTTTAATGGCCGAGGCATTCTTCGGTTACCTGCTGCCGTGGGGGCAGATGTCATACTGGGGCGCGCAGGTCATCGTGAATCTATTCGGCGCGATACCATTTGTGGGCGAGGATCTCGCGGTATGGATTCGCGGCGACTACGTTATCTCAGACGCAACGCTGAACCGATTCTTCGCCTTTCACGTCATCGCGATTCCGTTAGTCCTTCTGGGATTGGTGGCCGCGCACTTAGTCGCTTTGCATGAAGTGGGTTCAAACAATCCCGACGGCATCGAGATCAAGGACAAGAAAGACGCGAACGGCAAACCTCTCGATGGAATACCGTTCCATCCGTATTACACGCTCAAGGACATGGTGGGCGTCATCGTGTTTTTAGCCGTGTTCAGCATCATCGTGTTCTTTGCGCCGACGATGGGCGGATACTTTCTCGAAGATAACAACTTCCTGCCCGCCGACCCGTTCAAGACGCCGTCGCACATCGCTCCAGTCTGGTATTTCACGCCGTTCTACGCGATGTTGCGCGCCGTGCCTGCGTTGATGGGCACGCAGTTCTGGGGCGTTCTCGTAATGGGCGGCGCGGTAATGATTCTGTTCATTGTGCCGTGGCTGGACCGTAGCCCGGTACGTTCGATTCGCTATAAAGGTCCTTACTTCAAGATCGCCCTTACGTTATTCGTAATCAGCTTTCTCATTCTCGGATGGCTGGGCACCCAGCCGACGGCCTTTCTTGGCGCCGTAGGGAAGACGGAAATCGCCGTGATCCTGGCGCGCCTCTTTACCCTGGTGTACTTCGGCTTTTTCCTGCTGATGCCTTGGTATTCGCGCATCGATCGGGTGAAACCGGTACCCGACCGGCTAACGGATTGAGCGCAATGAAAACGTCCCGGTCCGTCTTCTCTGGTGCAATGAAAGCCATGCTCTATTTGCTGTGTTTGCTCCCGGTACCTGGTTTTGCCAATGAAGGCGGGGCGCTCGACGCAGCACCGATCGATTCGCAAGACACCGTCTCCATCCAACACGGCGCGCAGGTGTTCGTCAATTACTGCATGGGTTGCCATAGCGCGCACGCAATGCGCTACAACCGATTGCAGGACCTCGGACTTACAGAGCAGCAGATCAAGGAGAATCTCATGTTCGGCACCGCGAAACTCGGGGCGCCGATGTCGATCGCGATGCGCAGCGGGGACGCAAAAGCCTGGTTTGGCGTGCCGCCTCCGGATTTGTCGGTCGTCGCCCGATCCCGCGGCGCCGATTGGCTATATACCTATCTGCGCTCGTTTTATCGCGACCCCAACACGGCAACCGGCTGGAACAACGTAGTGTTTCCCAACGTTGGCATGCCGCACGTACTCTGGCAGCTGCAGGGCGTTCAAGACATCAAGATGCAGCCCGCTGCCGGCGAACACGGGGAGCATGAGGTGAGGACACTTGCCATTGCATCGCCCGGTCAATTATCCGAACGTGCATACGACAAACTGGTAGCCGACCTCGTGAATTATCTGGTTTACATGGGGGAGCCGGCGCGAGAAACGCGCATTCGCATCGGCTACGCGGTCTTGATCTTCTTGGGCGTGCTGTTCGTACCGGTGTATTTGCTCAAGAAGGAATACTGGAAAGACCTTCATTGACTGCGCGCTTTGCCGAAGACCACCTCCTATGATGACCTTATATTCGGGCACCACTTGCCCATTTAGCCAGCGCTGCCGGATTGTCCTGTACGAGAAGGGGATGGATTTTCAGATCGTCGACGTCGATCTGTACAACAAGCCTGAGGACCTGGCAGTGATGAACCCTTACAACCGGGTTCCGGTTCTGGTCGAGCGCGACCTAATTCTGTACGAGTCGAATATTATCAACGAGTATATCGACGACCGTTTTCCACATCCGCAGCTGATGCCGGCGGACCCGGTCATGCGCGCTCGAGCGCGGCTATTTTTGTTTCGCTTCGAACAGGAACTGTTTTGCCATATCGATACGATCGAGAAGGGACCGCAACGCTCCGGCGACAAGGCACGTCTCGTAATTCGAGACAGCCTCACGCAAATTGCGCCGGTCTTCGTTAAGCAGAAGTACATGCTGGGCGATGAATTCTCTATGCTCGACGTCGCCATCGCCCCGCTGTTGTGGCGGCTGGATTACTATGGCATCCAGTTGCCGAAGCAGGCTGCGCCGATGATGAAATACGCTGAGCGCATCTTCAGCCGGCCGGCCTTTATCGAAGCATTGACGCCGTCAGAGAAGGTAATGCGCAAGTGAAGGATCCAACGTCCACTACGCCATACTTACTCCGCGCGATCTGGGAGTGGTGTGTGGATAACGGGCTTACCCCGTATATCGCCGTGAAAGTCGACGGCAGCACACGAGTGCCGCTGGAATTCGTGCGCAACGGCGAGATCGTCCTCAACATCAGCGCGGACGCGACGCGCAATCTGAAGATCGGCAACGACCTCCTGCAGTTCTCGGCTCGCTTCAATGGCTCATCGCGCGAAGTATCTGTTCCCATCGCCTCGGTCGCCGGCATTTTCGCGAAGGAAAATGGCCAAGGTCTCGCTTTCCAAGCGCCCAGCGGCGACACACCGATTCTGCCGTTGACGAGCGCAGCCACCGATACCGGCAGAGATGGA
Source organism: Betaproteobacteria bacterium (assembly GCA_039934195.1). GTDB lineage: Bacteria > Pseudomonadota > Gammaproteobacteria > Burkholderiales > SHXO01 > SHXO01. Next base: position 3,463 of record JBDTMS010000020.1, on the reverse strand, counting down.
AAATCCGGCGGTGGCGACAAACCGCCGCCAACGCCGCCGGCCGGCCGCCGGCCTAAACTCCAAGTCGTCAAGTAAGCCAGCCAGCGGCGCCTATACCGTGGGTTGAAGGCATAATACCCGCACGCCGGATTAGCTCAGTTGGTAGAGCAGCGCACTTGTAATGCGAAGGTCGGGGGTTCAACTCCTCTATCCGGCACCGGATTCCGATCATCCCCTGAGGCGACACCCAGCTCATGAATCTCTCCCCTACTATCTGGCGTTGCAGGCACCCTCGAATTGCGTTCGGCCTCGCATTCGCGTTGACCCTTGCGATCGCCGCGCCCGCTTTCGGACAAGAGAGCAACGTCGACTCGTTGCCGATGGCGCAACGGCGTTTGACCGGTGCGATGAAGTCGTTGGATCAAGCCAAAGCGCAGGTTAAGAAAGAGGAAACGCGAGTGAAGGACAGCGAAGAGTCGCTGACCAGATTGCAGCGCAAGGTGGAAGAAGAGAAGAACCGGCTGGAGCAGGCGCGCAAGCAATTGGCGGAGGCTCAAGCAAGCGCGGCGCTGTCCCAAAACCAGTACGACCAGTCGAACGGCGAGATTCAACGCCTGTATCGCGAGCGACAGCCTTCACCGTCCAAGCCCTGAGCACTACATACAGCTCACACACTCGGGCCCATTGCGCTGCCCGCGCAATGGGCGCCGCTCAGCGACAGCGCTGCGATTCAATTCCGTACGAGATGGGCTGGGGGCGAGATTCCGCGGCATCAACGCACTCGTCTGCGCGCCGGGCAAAAAAAGACGGACAGCAAGGGAGGATATGCTGCCCGTAAATTCCCCAACAGGGGAGGAGACCAAGCCTGTTAACGGCGGTCCTGTAGGGCACTTTAGGGAAATTTTAAAAAAGTCCAAAAAAAAATCGAGGGTAAAGCTGCGGGCGAAAAAAATGGGCAGCGAGGGGGATCAAAATGCTGCCCAAAGTCAACAGGGAAGAGACCTGAAGCCTATAACGACCGGCGGCTTGGCGGACTTAAGCGTTTTCTCAAAATTATTTCGTCTGCGTGGTGAGCGGCGAAATCGATCGGTTGAACAACGCCATAGTCGGCAAATCGCGTCGATTATCTTCGGGCAAAGGACCATCCAAACCGGCTGCTCGCCTAGGTTATACTTCGCGAAATTTCATCTGTATCGCTCGAAGGCGCTACCAGCCTCCGCCATCGGCAACACCAAAGAGTCGACCATCGATGAAGATCCACGAGTATCAAGCCAAGCAGTTGCTGCGCGGGTTCGGCGTCACTACCCCGCGCGGGATCGCCTGCTTCACAGCCGACGAAGCCGCTAACGCAGCTGGGAAGCTCGGCGGAACAGTCTGGGTAGTCAAGGCGCAGATCCACGCCGGCGGCCGAGGCAAAGGCGGTGGCGTCAAAGTTGCCAAGAGCGTCGACGAGGTTCGTCAGTTCGCCGCGAAAATGATCGGCATGCAGTTGGTCACGCATCAGACCGGCCCCGACGGTCAGCGCGTCAAACGGTTGTTGATTGAAGAGGGCGTCGACATCAAGAAAGAGCTATACATCGGTCTGGTTGTCGATCGAGGTTCACAGCGCACGACGTTGATGGCGTCGAGCGAAGGCGGGATGGACATCGAAGAAGTCGCCGCGAGCGCGCCGGACAAGATACATAAGATTTCCATCGATCCGGTATCCGGATTGACCACCGAGCAGGCTGGTCAGATGGCAACGACGATCGGCGTACCGGCCGGCGCGGTCCCGCAGGCCGCCGAATTGTTGCAAGCCCTGTATCGCAGCTTCGATGAGACCGATGCGTCCCTCGTGGAAATCAATCCACTGGTGGTGACGGGAAGCGATACGGTAATCGCGCTCGATGCGAAGATGACTTTCGATGACAACGCGTTGTACCGTCATCCGGACATTCTCGCGATGCGCGACCTGGACGAGGAGGACGCGGCTGAGATTGAGGCATCCAAGTTCGGCCTTTCCTATATATCACTGGATGGAAATATCGGTTGTCTGGTCAATGGTGCGGGACTGGCGATGGCGACGATGGACATCATCAAGCTGTACGGCGGTTCGCCGGCCAACTTCCTCGACGTCGGCGGTGGCGCCACTACCGAGAAAGTTACCGAGGCGTTCAAGCTCATGCTGAAGAATCGCAATGTGCAGGCGATTTTAGTGAACATCTTCGGCGGCATCATGAAGTGCGATGTGATCGCGCAGGGCGTGGTCGAAGCCGCGCGCCAAGTAAAGCTGACGGTGCCACTTGTCGTTCGCCTTGAAGGCACCAACGTGGATCTGGGCAAGAAGATACTGGCCGATTCCGGCTTGCCGATCATCTCTGCGGGCAACATGGCGGACGCCGCGCAAAAAGTAGTCGCCGCTGCGGGCCAGTGAACGCGTCTTCTCGATTATCGAAACGCTTTTAGAGCAATCATTCGTATGGCAATCCTGATCGACAGGAACACCCGGGTCATCACGCAAGGCATCACCGGTAAGACCGGCCAATTCCATACGCACGCCTGCACTGCTTACGCAAACGGCAAACAGTGCTTCGTTGCCGGTGTGACACCAGGCAAAGGCGGCCAGAATTTCGAGGGCATTCCGATTTTCAACACGGTTGCGGACGCCAAAGCGGCAACCGGCGCCACCGTCTCGGTTATCTATGTTCCGCCGCCATATGCCGCCGCGGCAATCGACGAAGCCGTGGATGCCGGACTCGATCTGGTGATCGCCATCACCGAAGGTATTCCTGTGCGCGACATGATTCGCACGCGCTATCGCATGCAGGGCAAATCGACTCGCCTCGTCGGACCCAACTGTCCGGGTGTGATCACGCCCGATCAGATCAAGATCGGCATCATGCCCGGCCACATTCACAAGAGCGGCCCAGTCGGAGTGGTATCGCGCTCCGGTACGCTAACCTACGAGGCGGTCGGTCAATTGATGGAGCAAGGCCTCGGACAATCCACTTGCGTCGGCATCGGCGGCGATCCGGTAAACGGGCTCAAGCACATCGATGTGTTGAAGCTGTTCAATGACGACCCGGCCACCGAGGCTGTGGTCATGGTCGGCGAGATCGGCGGCACCGATGAAGAAGAGTGCGCGCGCTGGATCAAAGATCACATGCGCAAACCCGTGGTGGGCTTCATCGCGGGTGTGACCGCACCGCCCGGCAAGCGTATGGGACATGCGGGCGCAATCATTTCGGGCGGTAAAGGTACTGCGGTCGAAAAGCTCGGCGCGATGGAAGAGGCAGGTATCAAAGTCACGCGCAACCCTGCAGATATCGGCAAGCTGGCAAAGTCAGTCCTGTAGCCTAGGTTCCTGCGTCCGATTCTCGGCGTTGTTCGCGGCGTTCGCGAGCTCGCTTGTTTTCCAGGATGACTCGCAAACAGCGTTCGCAATAGCAATTCTGTCCGGCAATCCCCGGGAGCGACGGCGCAAACTCCACCGAGCACCAGCAAG
>JBDTMS010000019.1:0-14715 GCA_039934195.1 Betaproteobacteria bacterium | reverse complement strand
GCGACCAGTATGTGTAACCCGGGCCGCGTGACGGGGCGGCTCTGGGGAATGTCGGCGAGCGCTCGAGGCAACGATGCGCCGGCCGCGACCGTGCGCATAGCTCTGGTTAGCAGGCGCGAATCTCGAGTTCTCAGAACGCAGGCGTAGCCGGCATCGAAGGCCTCTGCCTCGGGTACGTCGCGATGAACGAGAATGCACTGCAGCTGTCGCCCGGCAGTCCTGAGCTTGTTCGGGGCTTCACGCCAATCGAGGCCAATAGCCTCGGCATCGACCAACAATGAGTACGATCCCGGTTTCGAATCGTCCGGCACGCTGGCCAGAGCGTCTTCGAGGGTGTTGGCAGCAGTGCAGTCCATCTCCCGATCGCTCGCCGCCTCCGCCGCCCATGCGTGCATCTGACGTGACTGCGATAACACGATGAGGCGTGCGCCTCGAAGGGACAACCCACCACCTTCCTCAAAGGCCTCTGCCGGCTGGCGCGCGAGCGGCACGGAAAACCAGAAGAGGCTTCCCTTTCCCGGCTCGCTTTCAAAGCCGATCTCGCCACCCATGAGTTCCACGAGGTGCTTGCAGATCGTCGTGCCTAGTCCCGACCCACCGTATTGGCGGTGGATAGTCGAATGGGCCTGGGTAAATCGCTCGAAGATGCGCTCCGCGTGCTGGGGCGCGATGCCGATCCCGGTGTCGCGGATCTCGAATCGCAGCTGAACCTCACGATCGCCTTGCTCGAGCACCGCGACGCTCACGCGCACAAAGCCTTCCCGGGTGAACTTGAGCGCGTTCGCGGTAAGATTGATCAATACCTGCTGAATGCGAGCGTCATCACCTATAAGCAGGTAAGGAGCGTCCAGGGAAACGCTTTTGGTAAAGCGCAGGTGTGCGCGCTTGGCGTCATGTTCGAACAGAGCGACGAAGCGATTCATGAGAACGTGTAAGTCCAGCGGGCCTCGCTCTATGAGGATCTTCCCAGCTTCGATCTTGCGCAGGTCCAGTAAGTTATCGATCAGGGAGCGCAACTGTCGGGACGACGCCAGGAGCCAGTCTACGAGTCGCCGGTCTTGATCTGGCAAGACCTGCGCGGCGAGCATTTCCGTAGCCCCAATAACTCCATTCAGAGGCGTTCGCATCTCGTGGCTCATCGTCGCCTGAAAATCGCTCTTTGCTTCCGATGCCGCCACCGCTTCCGCCCTGGCGCGCTCGGCTTCAACCCGGGCTCGCTCGACGCGTTCGTGCTCGGCCTCGGCTTGTGCGCGCTCTGTCTGTACTCGCGCCTCTTGAGCCGCTTGGACCGCAACGAGCTTCTGTTTGAGCAACTGCGCGACGTAGCCGGTCGGGGCAGCAATCCAAAAGAAAGCGCCAAGCCAGACGAGGGGGTGCTGATACCAAAATCCGTTGACCCCGGCGCTGATGCTGTACACCAAGATAAACGCGACCAGACTCACTACCCACGCGACATAGAGATAGCGCAGCCCAAATCGAAACCCGTGACCCACAGCGACCCAGCTGTAAACAAATACTAGGATCGCGCTGCGCTCGCCGGTAAAGCCGAGGAGGATAGTAGGGGTGCCCAGATCGACCGCCAACGTGATGAAGCGAACGACGTCCGAGCTTTCTCGCGCTCGGTAGATCCAAACGAACAGGATGAAAGAAAGGGCGACAAAGCCCCAGCAGAGATAACGCACCCAGGTCTGCTCACGCCAGTCGATCCAAGCGTAGTAGCCGGAGAGCAGGACAATGCCAATCCCGACTCGGAGGAGGGCCTGGGCAAATTCACCGTAGTTGGGGCGCGTCTTGCGCGCGGCCCACCAGGAGCGTAGTGAGCGCGTTACTGTAGCGGGCGTGGAAAACGACATGCGCACCGCCTAAGCCTACAAGGTCCCGAGGAGGGTGGGCGCCATCATGCTTTACCTGCCGGCTGTCCAGTGTGTTGTGTTTCTGAGGGGGTGCCGAGCTTGCCTTGCCGCTTCACGAGAGCCTGCATGAGCCTCAAGTCTCGCTCAGTGATTTGCATTGCCGTTTCCACCCAGCCTTCCACGATATCTTGCAGCTCACCGTGCTCGAGGCCGTTTCTTACCCGGCGCATCCTGAAAATCGCTCCATGACTAGGAGCGAAATGGTGCATCAGGTTGGTCACCTCCCGTTCGCCAGTGCCGTCACCGACAACGTGATCGATCAGCCCCAACTCGAGCATGGCATCGGCAGGGTAGACCTCGCCGCTGGAGATTATCTGTGTAACGTTAGTCTGCCGAGTGAGTCGGCTGCCTACGAACGAGTAGGCGCCCATGCCGGGAAATAGGTTGAAAAGAATTTCGGGGAAGCCGAAGTGCGCTTGTTTCTCGGCGACGATCAAGTCGCTCGATAGTGCCGCTTCGAAGCCACCTCCCAGCGCCTCGCCTTGGACCAGCGAAATCGTGGTCAGCGGCAAGTCGTATGCGGAGTAATTGGAATACAGGACATCGACGCATGCCGACCCGTATAGCAGTAGTCCCTCGCGGTCGCGAGTCGCGATCAGCGTGCAAAATTTGTCGAGATCACCGCCCAAATTGAACACGTTCGGCACATCGGACATGACCACGATGAAGCGCACGGCGACGTGCTCGCCGGTCGCGAGATGGATAATGCCGTTGTTTTGGCGCAACCAGACCCCGAACCGATGCAAGTCTGCCAACAATCTAGCGTTGAAACACGCCCTGGGCCGGGGGCACCAGTGCATCCACAGCGCAGCCTGTGCCTTGTCGAAACGGCCATAGAGTTGGTCCGACAGGCGCAGCGCGAACCCACGTGGGCCGGCGGTAGTCTCCACCGCAACCCCATCGATCATCTTCTGCTGGCTAAGAATGTTGCTTCCGGAGAGGGGGTTTATCATTGAATCGTTGGAGACGGATCAGGCTTGCGCATATATGTGTAGTATATTATTTTGGGGATCAGCGGTTTTTCCAAAGGCGCTAAGCTATGAATCCAACTCCCCCATCGGCGGAAGCGCCGATCGGGCCGTCCCGGGAGGCGGAGGTACATTTTTTGGGGCTCCGAGGCGCCACCGTCGTCATCGTAGATGATGAGGCAATTGCCCGCTTCGCTTTGGACCAGATGGTTCGCGGCATTGATCCCGGCATTCGTACCGCCTTGTTCGCCGACGGGCGGGAGGCGCTGGCATGGCTCGGCGTGCATGATCCGGATTTGATTATCACGGACTGGCGGATGCCGGGTATGACCGGCATCGAGCTCATCGCCGAACTGCGCCAGGCGCGGCGATTGCCGCATGTTCCCGTGATGGTCATCACAGCCGCGGGCGAGCGTGCGCTTCGTTATGCAGCGCTTGACGCCGGCGCCATCGATTTTATCGCCAAGCCGATCGATCCGCTCGAAGTTCAAACGCGGTGTCGAAACCTGCTCCTCCTCACGCACCAGCACCGCTCATTGAAGAAGTATTCAGTGCTCCTGGAACGACAGGTCGAGCAGCTGCAGAGTGTGCTGCAGACGTTGTTGCCGCAGGGCACCGCGAACGTGGCGCGGCCGGTCGGGCCCGGCGAGCTGGTGAGCGTCACCTACGCCAAGCTCGTTGAGATTGCGGGTTACGTCAGCGGGTGCGAAGCGTTAGTGTCCAACACCCAACAGCTCATCGCCGACTTGGAACAGCAGTTAGCGCTGCCGTTGCGCCGGCGGCCCGAAGAGGTCTGACCGAGTCTACTTCTTCCGAGGCGCCGGTCCCCGCATAGCTTCGGCCACGTTGAGAATTGTTGCGCGCTTGCTGGGCTCTAAGGCGCGGAAGGCGTCCAGCCAGATGCGTTCTTCCTCGGTGAAGCGCTCCACTTCCTCGAGCTTCAAGCCGGCCGCCTGGGCCAGAATCACCCAATATTCGACTCCGAGAGCAGCCGCGATCCGACCCAGCGTCTCGTCGTTGACGGTTTCCGTGCCAGCTTCGAGCTTGGACAGGTGCCCCTGCGTTATACCGGTGCTCTCGGCCAGAGCTTCCTGCCCGATCCCTCGCGCCTCCCGTATCCGTCGCACCGCTGACCCAAGGCCTAAGCCTCGCTTCGGGATCCGGGGGCGCGCGGCACGGGCTACTTGAGCCATAGCGTTACACCTCCATTGGCGCACCAGTTCGCAAATGTCTTGACACGCATAACAGTGACGAGTATTTATTACCCTTATGCGGTCGAATACTGCCGCCGCAGACGCCCTGCGGATACTACCCTGAGGGCGTCGGTTATCCAACCTGAGGATATGCGATGCCAGAAGTGGCAGAAGAGTTGTCATCGGTCAAGTCCAGAGCAAAAGAGAAGCTCAAACGCGATCTTGGAGATCTTCTACTCGGTGCGCTGAACGACCCGCTAACCGTCGAAATTATGGTCAACGCGGACGGGCGGCTGTGGCAGGAGCGGCTCGGCGAAAGGATGCGCTGCATCGGGACAATGCGAGCCAGCCAGGCAGAGGCGGCAATAAAGACGATTGCGGGCTACCACGGCAAGGAGGTCACCCGCCTCAACCCCATCCTGGAAGGCGAATTACCGCTGGATGGATCGCGCTTCGCCGGCCAGCTCCCGCCGATCGTTCACGCCCCGACTTTTGCCATTCGCAAGAAGGCCGTCGCGATCTTCACGCTCGAGGACTACGTTAAAGCCGGGATCATGACGGCGCAGCAACGCGGCGTGCTGAAGCAAGCGGTTAAGGATCACCAGAATATCCTGACGGTCGGCGGGACCGGCTCGGGCAAAACAACGCTCATCAACGCGATCATCAACGAAATGGTGGCCAGCGATCCCGCGGAGCGGATTTTCATCATCGAGGACACCGGCGAGATCCAATGCGCCGCTGACAACTTCGTGCAGTACCACACCTCGCTCGAGGTCAGCATGACAAAGCTGCTTAAAACGACGCTACGCATGCGCCCGGACCGCATTCTGGTGGGCGAAGTCCGCGGTCCCGAAGCGCTCGACCTACTGATGGCATGGAACACGGGACACGAGGGTGGGGCCGCCACCCTTCACGCCAATAACGCAAGGGCGGGCCTGGACCGGCTCGCCATGCTTATCAGCATGCACCCGGATTCGCCCCAGCCGATTGAGCCCCTGATCGGAGAGGCCGTCCATCTGATTGTGCATATCGCTCGGACCGGCGAAGGCCGCCGTGTGCGCGAAATTCTAGAGGTTTCGGGCTATCAGCAGGGCCGTTACTCGATCAGCAACCTGTGAGGGAAGAATTTACCATGGCAGGACTCATCAACCGCTCGGCCCTGTTCTATGTGAGCTGCGCCCTGTTGCTGGCGGTCTTGCTGCTCGGACCGCAACATGCCTTCGGCTCCGAAGGCACCGGCGGCGCGCTGCCTTACGAAAGCTGGCTCACCAATCTTCGCAACTCCGTCACCGGGCCTGTGGCATTCGCGTTGTCGATCGTCGGCATCGTGATTGCCGGCGGTGTGTTGATCTTCGGCGGGGATCTCAATGGATTCTTTCGCACCCTGATCTTTCTAGTGCTGGTGATGACGTTCTTAGTCGGTGCGCAGAACATGATGAGCGCGTTCTTCGGTCGAGGCGCTGAAATCGCCCTGTTGGGCGACCATGACACGCCGATGGCATGCGTGCCAAGCGGATTGACAAGGCCCGCGCTTCGAGCCTGAGAGAGGGGAGGCTACCCAGTGGCACTGCGCACAGTTCCGATGCGGCGGGCCGGCAACCGCGACAACCTATTCATGGGTGGGGATCGGGAGCTGGTGATGTTCTCCGGGCTGGTGGCCTTCGCGCTCATCTTTAGCGCACAAGAAGTCAAGGCGAGTGTGTTCGGTCTGGTGTTGTGGTTCGGATCGCTGTTCCTGTTTCGCTTGATGGCCAAGTCTGATCCCAAAATGCGCTTGGTCTACATGCGCAACCGCCGCTACAAACCGTATTACCCCGCCCGTTCCACGCCTTTTCGACTTAACAGCACGAGTCAAGGCAAGCAATACAAATAGATGGCGATCCGCACGTGCTCATCGTGGAACCAGCAAGCGCTGTACAACGCATCCCGAAAGGAGAAGTGAAATGACCGCCTCAATCGAATCTTGGCGCGACGCTGTGCCCGCGGGTGATGAGAACGATGCCGGTGCCCTAGGCGCGAAACTAAACGATACGTTCACACCAGGGTTTGTCGTCGAGTTCGATCCCGAGGAAGCCGAACAGGCCGGTGCTTTTGTTGAGGACGCTTTGAGCGAGCAAGACGCCGCTGAAAGCGACCTTGACCTCGTAGATGCGCGGGCACCATGAGTATCGAGCGCAAGAAGCCGTTTCACGAGCAGGTTGCCGAAAAGCTCGTGGAGCAGTTGCGGCAAGGTACTGCCCCTTGGCAAAGACCATGGGAGCCAGGAGAACCTGGCGTTCATCTGCCGATGAATCCGACGACCGGCAAGCGCTATAAGGGCATTAATGCCATTCAGCTAATGGCGCAAAGCCGAAGCGATCAGCGCTGGATGACCTACAAGCAGGCCAGCGCGGTAGGCGCACGAGTGCACGAGGCCGAAACCAGAAAAGGCACGCCGATCCAATACTGGAAGTTCAGCGAAGAACAGAACAAGACCGACGAGACCGGTCAACTCGTGCTGGACGCCAACGGCGAGCCGATCAAGGAAGAGGTGAGGCTGGAACGTCCGCGCGTCTTCATCGCTACGGTGTTCAGCGCAGAGCAGATTGATAGCTTGCCAGCGCTGCCAAAGATGGAACAGGACTGGAACGCACTCGAGCGCGCAGAAAGAATCTTGTCCTCGTCTGGCGCCACGATCCGCCATGGTGAGAAGAACCGCGCCTTCTATCGAGCGTCGACCGACAGTATCCATTTGCCTGGCAAGGCGCAGTTTCCGGCTGCCGACAGCTACTACGCGACTGCGCTGCATGAGTTGGGGCACTGGACGGGTCACGCTAGCCGGCTCGGCCGCGATCTGAGCCACCCGTTCGGTAGCGAGGGCTACGCCAAAGAAGAGCTGCGTGCCGAGATCGCCAGCATGATTCTCGGTGACGAGCTCGGGGTGGGCCACGATCCAGAACAACATGCGGCGTATGTCGGTTTGTGGATCAAGGCCCTGCAGGACGATCCATTGGAAATGTTCCGAGCGGCCGCTGATGCCGAGAAGATCCAGGATTTCGTGCTCGCGCTGGAACACAAGCAGATGCAAGAGCAAACCACGCAAAAGGAGGTAGCCATGGATTCGGACGAAGACATTTCGGTGGCTAAAGAAGCGCGCAAGTCACCCGAGCTCGCCGCCCCGCTCGGCGAGGCTGAGAAGACCTACCTCGATGTGCCTTACAAACAGAAGGACGCGGCAAAGGCGCTAGGTGCGCGCTGGGATCGTCAAGAACAGTCGTGGTATGTGCCGGCGGGTGTTGACCCTGCCCCGTTTGCCCAATGGGGATCGGCGGGGCCCATCGCACGCGAGGACCGTCAGTATCTAGCCGTCCCATTCGGCGAGCACCAGGTCGCCAAGGCGGCCGGCGCGCTGTGGGACAAGGCAACCAAATCTTGGTATGCCGGGCCGAACGCCAACATGAAGAAGCTGCAGCGGTGGCTGCCTGACAGCACCACCGGGCAAGGTCCCGCGATGTCGCCACGTGAAGAGTTCGCCGAGGCACTGCGGAGCCTCCGCTGCATCGTCGCCGCCGAGGACCCGATTATGGACGGCAAGACGCATCGCATCGAGGTCGAGGGCGACAAGAAGGGAGAACGTGCCGGTTTCTACGTGGGTCACCTGGATGGCCACCCGGCGGGCTACATCAAGAACAACCGCACCGGCATCGAAATGAAATGGAACAGCAAAGGCTACTCGCTCGACGCCGAGCTGCGCGTCCAACTCGCCGCGGAGGCGGCCGCAAAGCGGCAAGCGCGCGCGACCGAGCAGGCGCGGTTGCATGAGCGCGTCTCCCAGCGCGTGCACAAGCAGATGGCCAAGCTAACCCCAGTCGAACAGCCCACCGTGTACATGCGCGCCAAGGGGATCGCACCGCAACCCGGCGTCTACACCGACCGCATAGGGCGGAAGACTTATGTCCCGGCCATCGACACGGATGGCAAACAGTGGACGACACAGTACATCCAGGACAACGGCATCAAGCGCTTCGCGAAAGACAGCCACAAGGAAGGCTGCTTCCATGCAATCGGCGGCCTTGAAGCCATCGCGAAAGCGCCGGCGCTCGTCATTGCGGAGGGCTACGCGACCGCGAGCAGCCTGGCCGAAGTGCTCGGCTTCGGCACGATTGCGGCATTCGACGCGGGCAACCTTCCTTACGTCGCCACGGCACTGCACGAGAAGTTTCCCGATAAGCCCATCATCATCGCCGGCGACGACGACCAACACCGCGAAGCAAGCGACGGCGGGAACCCCGGCAAGACGAAAGCAACGGAAGCTGCGCACGCCGTCGGCGGCAAGGCCATCTTCCCGATCTTTGCGCCAGGCGAGCAGTCGACAAACCCCGAGGGCTTCACCGACTTCAACGACCTTGCCACCAAAAGCATCCTTGGGCGCGATGGTCTTGAGCGTCAAGTGCGCGCCGTCGTGGAGAACGTCTTGCAGCAACATCGGGCCGGCAGCATCGAGCAAAAGCCAGCGCAAAAGCGCATCTCGCGTCAGCGGCGTGAAGCGCACGCACTGCGCCAATGATCGAAGCGCTCGCCATTGTTATCGCAATTCTCGGCGCGGTGCTGCTCGGGATCCTGCGCTACCGCATCCGTGCTGTGGACGCGGAACTCAAGCTGGCGAAGCACCGCGCCAAGGACGCCGGGCTGGCCGATCTGCTCAACTACGCCGCAGTCGTCGACGATGGCGTGATCGCGGGCAAGAACGGCTCCTTCATGGCTGCGTGGCTCTACTACGGAGATGACAATGCGAGCAGCACCGAGGCGCAACGCGAAATGGTGTCCTTCCGCATCAACCAGGCGCTGACCGGACTCGGTAACGGTTGGATGATCCACGTCGACGCGGTGCGCCGACCGGCGCCCATCTATTCGGAACGGGGTCTATCGCACTTTCCGGATGGGATCACCGCCGCCATGGATGAAGAGCGCCGCCGGCTGTTCGAGGGTTTGGGCACGATGTACGAAGGTTACTTCGTGCTCTCGGTGACCTACTTCCCGCCGCTGCTCGCACAACGCAAGTTTGTCGAGCTCATGTTCGACGATGATGCGAAGGCGCCGGATCGCAATGCGAGCACCAGGCGCTTGATCGATTTCTTCAAGCGCGAGTGCGAGAACATCGAATCGCGCCTGTCCGCGGCGGTCAAGCTGCAGCGCTTACGCGGTACCACGGTGATGACCGAGAGCGGTACGCAGGTCACGCACGATGATTTCCTGCGCTGGCTGCAATTCTGCGTGACCGGCATCAATCATCCCGTGCAGCTACCCAGCAACCCCATGTACCTCGATGCGCTCATTGGTGGGCAAGAACTGTGGTCGGGTGTCGTGCCAAAAGTGGGCCGCAAGTTTGTGCAGGCCGTGGCCATCGAGGGATTCCCGCTGGAATCATATCCGGGAATGTTGACCGTGCTGGGAGAACTGGCCTGCGAATACCGTTGGTCCAGCCGCTTCATCTTCATGGATGCCCACGAGGCAGTGCGGCACCTGGAGAAATTTCGCAGGAAGTGGCGTCAGAAGATCCGGGGCTTCTTCGATCAGGTCTTCCACACGAACACCGGCGCCATCGATCAGGATGCCATGTCGATGGTGGCCGACGCCGAGGCCGCAATCGCCGAAATCAACAGCGGCCTGGTTGCGGAGGGTTATTACACCAGCGTCGTGATTCTGATGGACGAGCATCGAGGTCGAATCGAAGCCTCCGCGCGCCAGCTCGAAAAGGCGGTCAATGGGCTGGGCTTCGCGGCGCGGGTCGAAACGATCAACACGATGGACTCTTATCTGGGGAGCCTGCCCGGTCACGGTGTGGAGAACGTGCGTCGGCCGCTCGTCAATTCGATGAATCTGGCGGATCTGTTGCCAACTAGCACGATCTGGACGGGCGAGAGTGAAATGCCAAACCCGATGTATCCGCCGCACTCGCCGCCACTGATGCACTGCGTTACGCATGGAGCAACCGCGTTTCGGCTGAATCTGCACGTGCGTGATCTCGGCCATACGTTCGTGTTCGGCCCGACCGGCGCAGGCAAGTCAACCAAGCTCAGTTTCGTTGCCGCGCAGCTGCGTCGCTACCCGGGCATGTCGATCTTCGCATTCGACAAGGGCGGGGCGATGTATCCGCTCGCCGCGGCGATCCGAGCGCAAACCAAGGGTGCCAGCGGCCTGCATTTCACGGTGGCTGGCGACGATGAGCGGTTAGCGTTTTGCCCACTGCAGTATCTGGAGACCAAGGGCGATCGCGCCTGGGCGATGGAATGGATCGACACCTTGCTGGCGCTCAACGGGTTGGTCACCCAGCCTCAACAGCGCAACGAAATTGGCAATGCGGTGCTTAACATGCACGCGAGCTGCGCGAAAACGTTCTCCGAATTCACCCTGACGATCCAGGATGAAGAGATTCGGGCCGCGCTGAAGCAGTACACCGCAGACGGGGCAATGGGGCATCTACTCGACGCTGAAACAGATGGCTTGGCACTCACCGATTTCACCGTGTTCGAGATCGAGGAGCTCATGAATCTGGGCGAGAAATACGCCTTGCCGGTATTGCTCTACTTGTTCCGCCGGATCGAGCGCAGTCTCAAAGGCCAGCCGGCAGCCATCATTCTCGATGAAGCCTGGCTAATGCTGGGGCACCCGGTGTTCCGCGCCAAGATCCGGGAATGGCTAAAGGTACTGCGCAAGGCGAATTGCCTGGTGCTGATGGCAACACAAAGCCTGTCCGACGCGGCAAATTCGGGGATTCTCGATGTGATCGTCGAATCCACCGCCACGAAAATCTTCCTGCCCAACGTATATGCCCGCGACGAGGACACGGCAACGCTCTATCGGCGCATGGGCCTCAACGCACGACAGATCGAGATCCTCGCCACCGCAGTGCAGAAGCGCCACTACTACTACGTGTCAGAGAAGGGCCGGCGGCTCTACGACCTCGCGCTTGGGCCGCTTGCGCTCGCGTTTGTCGGCAACACCGACAAAGAATCCGTAGCAACGATCAAAGCGCTTGAGGCGAAGTTTGGACACGAGTGGGTCCACGAGTGGCTTAGACATAAGGGCCTCGACCTTAACGACTATGGAGTACCCAACCACTATGGAGTCGCGGCATGAGTCTCACAGACCAACTGCACGGATTCGTTTTCAAGCGCGCACCGGCGGCAGCGGCGGCAGATGACATACCCGCGCCGGCGGGCCACGAGAACCCGTACTTGGCTGCGCGGCGTACGTGGAACGAACACGTGGGCGGTGTCGTGTCGTCGCGCCAGACCTGGCAGGTCGTTGGCATTCTGTCTCTGCTGATTGCGCTGTCCGCCGTGGGCGGCATCATCCACATCGGCAGTCAATCGAAGTTCATCCCGTACGTCGTGGAAGTGGACCAGCTGGGGCAGCCCGCGGCCGTGTCGGAAGCGCAACGCGCGGCGCCGGCCGATGCGCGTGTCGTTCACGCTGCGGTCGCTTCTTTCGTGAGCGATGCGCGCCTTGTGTCAGCCGACGTAGCGTTGCAGCGCAAGGCGGTGTTCCGCGTCTACTCGATGTTAGCCGCAAATGATCCGGCCACAGCCAAGATGAATGAGTGGCTGACCGGAATGGAAGATTCGAGCCCGTTCAAACGGGCCGCAAAAGAAACGGTGAGCATCGAGATTGTGTCGGTGCTGCCGCAAACGCCCGACACCTGGCAAGTCGATTGGATGGAAACCGTCCGCGATCGCCAAGGCGTCGCCAAAGGCCTGCCCTATCGAATGCGCGCGTTGGTGACTGTGTTCGTGGCGGCTGCCACGGTGCACACCACTGAAGAGCAGATACGCAACAACCCACTGGGCATTCACGTGCGTGACTATTCCTGGTCAAAACAGCTGTAGGGGTTTACCGATGAGCAAGCTGCGGATCTACGCCATTCTTCTGTGTTTCGCCCCCGCACTGTCAATCGCGGCCCGTCCTAATGACCCCGCGGATCAGTATTTCAGCGGCACCAACCCCAAGCTCTCGCCGCAAGAGCGTGAGGGCATTGCCCTTGCGCAGAAATGGCAAGCGGAGGGCATGAAGCCTGTGCCGGGACCTGACGGCTCGATCCGCTTTCTATTTGGAGCAACGCAACCGAGCATCGTTTGCGCGGTCCTGCAAGTGTCCGACGTGCAGTTGCAGCCGGGCGAACAGGTCAACTCGATTCACCTGGGCGACACCGCACGGTGGACCGTCGAGCCCGCGATCACCGGGAGTGGGTCAGCCGAAGTGCAGCACCTGATCATCAAGCCGATGGACGTAGGGCTCGCAACGTCGCTGATCGTGACCACCAACCGCCGCACCTACCATTTCCGGCTGCGCTCGCACCGCACCGACTTCATGCCAATCGTCGCCTTCACCTACACCGAAGATGCGGCCGCGATGTGGGACGCGATTAAGACGCGCGAG
Organism: Betaproteobacteria bacterium; assembly: GCA_039934195.1. Taxonomy (GTDB): domain Bacteria; phylum Pseudomonadota; class Gammaproteobacteria; order Burkholderiales; family SHXO01; genus SHXO01. The sequence goes on along the minus strand of JBDTMS010000019.1, from coordinate 2,223 downwards.
GTGAAAGAACGCCAAGAGCGCACGCTGCCCACCACAGGCGAGTACCTCGGCGATCTGAGCTTCGACTACACCGTGTCGGGCAAGGCCGTGTGGAAGCCGGTCCGGGTGTACAACGATGGGATCAAAACCATCATTCAGATGCCGGCGTCGATGGCGCAAACCGAAGCGCCCACCCTGTTGGTCGTGCGTCGGGATGGCGGGGTGTTTACCGATGAGGAAACCGTGATGGTGAATTACCGCATCCAAGGCGATCGCTACATCGTCGATACGATTTTCGAGCGGGCGATTCTGATTGCGGGCGTGGGATCTGGACAGGCGCGCGTGACCATTCAAAAAGGAAAGTGATGATGCGCACAATCGCAGTTCTGGCGCTGCTCGGTCTGACCGGCTGCGCAACGCTCCCTACGCCGACGCCCTATGGGAACTTCGCGGATGCACGCGTCGAGTTCACCGCGAAGATTGCGGCCGACACCGTCAAGCAGCTGGTAATGCTGTACCCACCGGCGAGCACGCAGCTCAGCCTGCGTCAAGCGACACCCGACGCGTTTGGCACGAGCTTGGTCAGTGGACTGCGCGGCACGGGTTATGGCCTCGCAGAATCGAAGCTGGAAGATGGCGCGCCACGCACTCGACCGACGAGCCCGAGCAAACAGGCGGGCGCAACGGTCGCACAACAACCGACAGGCCTCGAGCTGCGCTACATCCTCGACCAACAAGCCAGCTTGTATCGCGTGACGGTGATGGTGGGAAATCAATCGCTGACCCGCGCTTATGTGGAGCAGAACAATGCGCTGCTTCCAGCGGGTTCATGGGTTCGCAGGGAGTAATACGCCATGACAGACGATCAAATGTCGCCTGACGCATCACCCGATGAGCTCTCGAGGAAATCCGGTGTGCGCCGGGTCAACAATCTGCCGGTCTATTTGGTCGGCGCCGCGTTGGCAGGATTCCTGGCAATCATGGTGGCAGTGGCAGCCGATCGTACCGCCAAGCCGAGCGAGCACGCCGAGGCCGCGCAGGGAAAACCCGGCGATACCCGCATGTTTGCTGCTGCAATCGCGGGCGATCGTAAGGACGGAATCATACCGGCCGAGGGTATAGCCGCGCATACAGGGGATGGTCCACCCATCCCCGGTGATCGCGATCTGGCTGTGCTTAGTGTGCCCATCGCACGCCCGGACAATGCGAACAGTTCACAAGCGCCACCGATGCCACCACCAATCCCGGCTGCAACACAGCGTACCGGTGGCGATGAGGAGGCCGCGCGCATCCGGATGATGAAGCTGCAGCAGTTCGAAGAAGCCATCAAGGCCAAGACCGGCGTCCAGCTCGCGCAAATGCGCAGTCCGGGATCTCCCGACCCCGGCATTCGCGAGAACTCGGCCCCTGCAGCAACGCGTGATGAAACGCTCGCGCGCCTAGCGGCCCTCAGAGAGCAAAGTAGTACCGCCGCCGCCGGCGACGCTTCAGCGGCCTATAAAGCGCGGCTGGAGCAGCTGCGCAGCGCGGGCCTGGTCAGTGCCGGCCCATCACAGCTGCTGCCCACAGCAGCCGCGCCGGTGCCTCCGAGCGATATAGCGCAGTTCGCCGCATCAGGACCGGGGCAGGGCGATCGCTGGAGGTTGGATTCACAACCGGAGCCACCCCGCACGCCCTATGAGCTGCGCGCCGGCGCTGTCATCCCGGCGACTCTGATTTCAGGCATCAACTCGGGTCTGCCGGGCCAAATTGTGGGCCAGTGCAGTCACGACGTGTATGACACGGCTACCGGGAAATACAAACTCATTCCGCAAGGGTGTCGCTTCGTTGGCGCCTACTCGAACGAGGTGGCCTACGGCCAATCACGAATACTGGTGGCTTGGCAGCGCATTATTTTTCCGGATGGGAAAGCTATGGATATCGGCGCAATGCCGGGGGCTGACGGCGCCGGCAATGCAGGCTTTACCGATCAGACCAACAACCATTACTTGCGGTTGTTCAGCAGCGCCTTCCTGATGTCCGCGGTGGTAGGGGGAATCACACTGAGCCAGGGAAACCAGAACGTCAACGCGTTGACGGCGCCCACAGCGAGCACGGCTATGAGCGCTGCGCTCGGGCAACAACTCGGACAGGTCACGGCACAGTTGATCGCCAAGAATCTCAATATCGCTCCGACCCTGGAGATTCGTCCGGGCTACCGCTTCAACGTCATCGTCACCAAGGACATGACATTTTCCAAGCCGT
>JBDTMS010000018.1:0-15193 GCA_039934195.1 Betaproteobacteria bacterium | reverse complement strand
GCGGTGTGATGCGCAGGATCATATCGCTCGAGTTCTCCGCTAACAGCCGATGGCTCTCCTCGCTTTCACGCAGAGCTTGTTCGACTTGCTTGCGCGCTGTGATGTCCCGACCAACGCCGCGGTAGCCCTTGAATTTGCCTGCCGCGTCGAATACGGGCTCGCCGCTTACCGTGATGTAGCGAGTGTCGCCGTTATCATTTTTCCGCCCCAGTTCCAAATCCTGGAATGGCGCGTGCGACGCCAGTATCGCCTTGTGCTCGGCCCAGGCCGCTTCGGTCACTCCGACGAAATCGAGCTCCCAGCGCGTCTTGCCCATCATGCGCTCTGGCGTGATGTTCATGCTGGCAAGCCCGCCACCGGACTGACTGACAAACCGGAACTGTTCATCCTGTTCCCAAAACCAGTCCGCGGATAACTGCGTCAACCCGCGGAACCGATCTTCGCTCGCGCGAAGCTCGATCTCCGTGTGCTTCTGCGGAGTGATGTCGGTGAGGATGCCCACGAGATACGCCTCGTCGGAAAAATCGACTCGCTGTTTGCTCTTGAGCAGCCAGACAACAGCGCCATCTGCAGCGGCCTCGGAGCTTTCGACGAGCAGTGGATGCTCCATCGCGAGGGCTCGATCGTCCTCCGCCCAAACCCGTGTGACCAGTTCGGTTGGATATACATCCGGGTCGCTGTGTCCGATCAGGGCTTCTCGGTCTCGTCCGACCATCTCGCAGAAACGCTGATTGACCAGCACCCAGCGATGCTCCGAATCCTTGACGAACACAGGCTGCGGTATCCCATCGATGACGGCGTCCAAGAATTTTTGGCTACGCTCCAATGCGCGTTGCGTTCGGCTGCGCTCTCCCATCTCTTCTCGCAACAACTCATTCGCCCGCGAAAGCGCCTCGGCTTGCTGCAACAGGTGCAAATTGCGTTCGCGCAGCGCGTCTGCGAATTGCGCGGATCGATCGGCAAGATGCACATCGAACAGGGAGATCAGCAGCGTCGATGCGAGGAACATGAACGCAAACACGCCGATGCTGCCAGCCAGCCATACATTGTTTATGTCCTGCGGACTGACGGTACAGATACTGTCCGGCGCAAACTGCGCGGCGGCCATGCCCGTGTAGTGCATACCGGAGATCGCCGCCCCCATGAGAAGCGCACTTCCGGTGCGAGCCCAGAGCGCCGAGGCCATCGTGCCGGCACGCAGCCGGAAGACAATCCACAAAGCCGCGATCGCGGCGACAACGGCGATGACAACGGAGCAACCGAGCAGCACGATGTCGTAGCGTATCGCCGGCCGCATCTCCATCGCCGCCATGCCCGTGTAATGCATCGACGCGATGCCTGCGCCCATCAGTGCGCCACCGCCCAGCAATCTCAGCACAGTTAGCGTGCCCCGGTTGACCGTAGATAGCGCAAAGCCGGATACGAGACACGCGATTGCCAGCGAGAGCAGCGTGAAGGGCACGTTGTACGACATGCGTATCGGCAGCTGCAGCGCGAGCATGCCGATGAAGTGCATCGACCAGATGCCGATCCCCATCGACACGGCGCCGCCAACGAGCCAGTAGCGCGCAGCCTTTCTGCCGCTCGACGAGGCCACGCGGGAGGCCAGATCGATAGCCACATACGACGCAATGACGGCGACCAGGATGGACAGAACGACGAGCGGGCCGTTAAAGGTAGCGTGCATCTTGCGCCTTGAGGGTGAGCGCTAGTTAGCAGACGGTTCCGACTCGCCCACGTGCAGTTAACGGGTAGATGCGATCGAAGTTGAGCGCGTCGCCCTAACAAAATCAAGCTTCTGCTGGGCAAACGCGGCGGTAACTTGGCCGCGCGTCGGTATTGTCGATGCCGATGCTCCGCAAGACCGATTCTGCGGCCCCGTCGATTTTCGATGGCTGTCTTTTCCCTTCCGCCAGCCGGTTGAAGTGAGGTTTTGCGCAGCGCTGCCGATATAGGCCTGTTATAGCCGGAAATCACACGCGCCTGCCTGGGTCACTACAGAGCGCGCCTTCACAACGGGCTTGAGCAACGCAATTATCGTATGAGGAGTTGGAGGTCTATGCTTTCGAATCTGAAGATTGGCGCGCGTTTGATCCTGCTCGTCGCAACCCTGTGCCTGCTGCAGTTGGTCTCAGGCGTGATTGGCCTGGTCGGCGAGGCGGGCACCAAGGAGCGTCTGCGATCGGTCTATGAGGACAGTACTGTTCCCCTGGAGCAGTTGAACACGGTGATGCAGGGCAGCTACCGGAGCCGCGAGCGCATCCTTGCCGCACTCTACGAAGAAAACGCCGCGGCGAGCATCGGCGGTTTGGACACGATCGGTGGTTACGCCGAAGCGATGCAGAAAGCGTGGAAGGCGTATCGGAGCACGACCCTCGGGCCAGAAGAGAAAGTCCTCGCCGATCAAGTCGAAGCGGCCATGACAACCCTGGCAGCAGCCCGCGTCCAGGTAGTCGATGCATTGCGCACGCAAGGCCGCGCGGTCGCATTCGAAACGCTGAAAAGAGTCGAATTCGACAACAAGGTCGATGCGTTTCGAGAGCCGATGGGCAAGCTCATCAGTATGCAAGTTGCGCAGGCAGAAGCGGAGTACCACGCAGCGGCGGATGACTTCGCCCGGCGACGTGCCGAGGCCATCGGTGCAATCGTCGTCGGACTCTTGTTCGGCGGCTGTATGGCCTGGTTTACCATCCGTTCGATCACCACGCCGCTCAATGACGCCGTGCGGCTGGCAGCGCGCGTAGCGCAAGGCGATCTGTCGTCCACCATCGTCGTAAAGGGGCGCGACGAAACAGCGCTGCTGATGCAATCGATGTCCGACATGCAGACGTCTTTGCGCAAGCTGGTCGCGGAAATCAATTCGGGGGTCGGCCAATTGTCGAGCGCCACCGCCGAGCTTGCATCGGCTTCGGTCCAGGTTTCCCAGGCGTCGGACAATCAAAGCGAGGCCGCCTCGTCGATGGCTGCCTCGGTCGAACAAATGACGGTGAGCATCAGCCATATTTCGGACCGCGCCGCGGATACGCAAACCGTTTCTAGCGAGACCGGGCGGCTGTCGCGCGAGGGTGCTGAGGTGGTGCATCGTTCGGCGGACGAGATGGCGCAGATCGCGCAGTCGGTAAATCAGTCGGCCGACGTCGTGCGCCGCCTCGGCGAGAAATCGAAAGAAATCGCGCACATCGTCAGCGTCATCAAAGACATCGCGGATCAGACCAATTTGCTGGCGCTGAACGCTGCGATCGAAGCCGCTCGCGCGGGAGAGCAGGGCCGCGGCTTTGCCGTTGTGGCCGATGAAGTACGCAAGCTCTCGGAAAAGACTGCCGGGTCGACCAACGAGATTGCTTCGATGGTAGCCGCGATCGCCGCGGGAACTCAGGAAGCCGTGGGCAGCATGGAAAGCGGCGTGGCGCGCGTCGATGCCGGTGTGGCGCTGGCACGTCAGGCGGGCGAATCGATTACGCAAATCGAAGGCGCTTCGGCGAAACTACTCGACGCCGTCAACGACATTTCGTCGGCACTTAAAGAACAGAGCCAAGCAAGCAACGACATCGCCAAGCACGTAGAGAAAATCGCCCAGATGTCCGAAGAGAACAGCGTCGCCATCAAAGAGACGGCACAGGCGAGCCATAGTCTGGAGACCTTGGCCAGCTCGCTCACCACGAGCGTCAGCCGTTTCAAAATTTAGCGAGCGAGCGCGTCCACGTAGCACCCCGCCTGCTTTGGGCCTGACGCTGCGTCGTTCGTCCCGAAGCAATCGTGTTGGCCGGCGCACTTGAATGGCTGCACGTCGAATGCTCGGCGTACCGAGACGGCATGTCGAAGCTTGTTCAGGAGTAGAGCATGAATGGCAGTTACCATATCGGGCTCGTTCTGCTCTCCATTGCGGTGGCGGTGGTCGCTTCCTATGTCGCTTTGGATTTGGCGTCGCGCGTGTCGGCCGCGAGCGGACGTGCGGCGGCGTATTGGCTCGCCGGCGGCGCTTTGGCGATGGGCAGTGGCATCTGGTCGATGCATTTCATCGGAATGCTCGCGTTCCGGTTGCCTATTGCTATGTCATACGATGTGCGTATCACGCTGATGTCGATGCTCATTGCGGTGCTGGTGTCGGCGTTCGCCTTGTTCACGATCAACCGCAATACCTTATCCACACCTCGATTGCTCCTCTCGGGCGTGCTCATGGGCGCAGGGATTGCGGCCATGCATTACAGCGGCATGGCTGCGATGCAAATCTCGCCGGCGATCGACTACAACCTGCTGCTGTTCGCCGCTTCGATAGCCATTGCGATAGGCGCTGCCGTCGTAGCGCTGTGGATAGCATTTCGCTTGCGCTCGGACAGCGTGGCACATGTCCTGCCCAAGCGCGCGGGAAGCGCGCTGGTGATGGGCGTCGCGATCGCTGGAATGCACTACACCGGGATGGCGGCAGCGAGCTTTGCGGGCGACAGCATCTGTCTGGGGAATCCGAGCGCCATCAGCCAGGTGGGGCTGGGCGCGATTATCGCCGTATGCACTGGGTTTGGCTTGGCAGTCACTATGCTGGTCTCGGTATTCGACTCGCGGATGGCGTCCAATATCGCCAAACTGGCGGAGTCTTTGCGGACGGCGAACGGATTACTGAGCAAGGAGATTGCGGAGCGCGAGCGAGGTGAAAAAACGCTGCGACGCGAACATATCGACTTGCAACAGATGCTCGACGCCATTCCCACACCTATCTTGGTGAAAGACCGTCAGTATCGCTTTGTGTTCGTGAACCGGTCGGCGCGTGCTTTAACCGGACAGGGTGAAACACAGATGATCGGCAAAACCGATTACGACTTCAACCCTAAAGCGCATGCCGATGTTTTTCGCGCGCAGGACGACACGGTGTTTTCCACGCGGGAGGAAAGCATCAACGAGGAAGTCATCACCGACAATCGCGGACAGTCGCGTACGCTGCTTACCCGTAAGGCCGTGTTTAAAGATTTGGCCGGTCACGATGTCCTCGTTGCCGTCATTACCGATATCAGCGAGCTGAAGCGGGCGACCGCTGAAGCGGAGCACAGTCGCGGATTCCTCGATAGCGTGCTCAATGCCTTACCGCAGCCCATCTTCGTCAAGGACTCGCAGTCGCGCTGGATCCACGTAAACACTGCGGGCTATCAGAGATACGGACTCACGCGCGCGGAAATGCTGGGCAAAGACGATACGTTCGTGCATACGCCGAACGAGGCGGCTGTGCGCATGGCGGAGGATCAACGCGTTCTGGCGTCCGGAGAGCCGCTCGTCATCGAGCAGCGGGAAGTGCTGCCCGGAGCGCAAATCGCGTGGGCGTTGAAAAGTAAGACGCCGATTACCTTGCCGGACGGCAGCCGTGTCATCGTCGGAATACTCGCCGACATCACCGAGCGCAAGAACGCGGAGATCGAGCTCGCCAGCTCGCAGCGCTTTCTCGAGGTGTTGATCAATGCGTTGCCCAACCCGATTTTAGTGAAAGATTCCGAACACCGATTCGTCCGGGTGAACGCGGCATTCTGTCGTTTGATGGGGCGCACGCAGGAAGAGTTGATTGGAAAAACCAACGCGGACGTGCAGCCGCCCGAAATGGCACAGGCAGTCTACGCGGAGGACGACCAAGCGCTGGCGACAGAGGAGACGTTGTTCTTCGAGCGCAAGTCCCTCGGTCCGCAAGGACAAAACGTTTGGGGCATTGCCAGTAAGCGCGCCATATCTGCGCCGGATGGCAAGCGTCTGGTTGTCGGGCTGATCGCCGACGTCACTGCGTTGAAACAAAGCGAGCTCGACTTGATCGGTACTAACGTCGAGCTAACACAGATCAATCAGGTCTTGGTGGATGCGCAAAATCAGCTTCTGCAATCGGAGAAGATGGCCTCGATCGGGCAGCTCGCCGCCGGCGTCGCGCACGAAATCAACAACCCGATCGGTTTCGTGTACTCCAATCTGGGCACGCTCGACGGTTATCTGCGCGACCTATTCTCGCTGATGGGTGCCTATGAAAAGCTGGAAGACGCGCCAACGCCCGCCGACGTAGCTTATGTGCACGAGTTGAAAGACTCGGTCGATCTGGCGTTCCTGCGCACCGACATTCCGGAGCTGATGAAAGAGTCGCGCGACGGCATTACGCGGGTGAAAAACATCGTGCAGAACCTGAAGGAATGCTCGCACCAGGACCAGGCTGAAAAATGGCAATGGGCGCGCTTGCAAGATGGACTGGAAAGCACGCTTACCATCGTCAACAACGAAATAAAATATAAGGCGAACCTGGTCAAGGAATACGCAGAGTTGCCGCAGATTCAATGCCTGGCCTCGCAGATCAACCAGGTGTTCATGAACCTTCTGGTCAATGCGGCGCACGCGATCGAACAGAGCGGGACGATTACCCTGCGCACCGGTCAGCAGGCGGAGGAAGTTTGGGTGGAAATCGCCGACTCGGGCTGCGGTATAACGCCGGCGAACCTCAAGCGCATCTTCGATCCGTTCTTTACCACTAAGCCGGTCGGCAAGGGGACCGGTTTAGGTCTGTCCCTCTCTTATGCAATCGTGCAAAAGCATCATGGCCGTATCGAGGTTCGCAGCGAGCTCGGCAAAGGCACGGCATTCCGTGTCGTTCTGCCGGTACGGCAGGAACACGCGGGGGCTGAGCTCGCGCTGGCCTAGGGGGTTAGATCTATGCAGACCATGACGCCGGATGCGCAGCCCGCAGCAGTCGAGCAAGCGCCGCCGACCTTGCTTCTGGTCGATGATGAAGCGAGTATTTTGAGCGCGCTCAAGCGTCTGTTCCGTGCGCCGCGATATCGCATCCTCACGGCGGACAGCGGCCAAGCAGGTCTCGATACGCTTGCGCGCGAGCGCGTCGACCTGGTGATCTCGGACATGCGCATGCCGCACATGGATGGCGCCGAGTTTCTCGGAAAAGTACGCGCAGGCTGGCCCGAAGTTGTGCGCGTGATCTTGACCGGCTATGCAGACGTCGCCTCGACGGTCGCAGCGATAAATCATGGCGAGATCTACCGCTACATCTCGAAGCCCTGGGACGACAACGATGTGCTGCTGCTGGTTCGGCAAGCACTCGAGCGTAAACATCTGGCAGAGGAGAAGCAGCGTCTCGAAGACCTCACCGCGAAACAGAATGACGAGTTGCGCGATCTCAACGCCAATCTGGACGCTAAGGTAAAGGAGCGCACCGAGGAATTGCGCACCGCGCTGAAGTCGCTCGAAACCGCGCATGAAAAGCTGAAAGTCGGTTTCCTGACCTCGATCCAGGTGTTCGGCAACATAACGGAATTGCGAGCGGGCGTGATGGCTGGAAACGGGCGTCGGGTCGCCAACCACGCGCGCCGTATTGCGGTAAAAATTGGGATGCCTACGGCTGCGAGCCAAGACGTATTCTTAGCTGCTCTATTGCATGACCTCGGTAAGTTCGGATTGCCGGACAGCGTGCTCAACAAACCGGCGTCGTCCCTTAGCAATGAGGAGCGCGCGCAAGTGCAGATGCATCCGGTCAAGGGTGAGACGGCGCTGATGCCACTGGAGCAGATGCGCGGCGCGGCGCTATTGATACGCGCACACCACGAGCGCTATGACGGGCTGGGCTATCCCGACGGACTGAGCGGGGTGAACATACCGCTCGGCGCTCGCATACTAATGGTCGCCAATGAATACGACGGACTGCTGGAGGGCACAATGCTGGGCAAACGCTTGTCGCCGCCAGACGCACTGCGCGTTTTGGTGCAAGGCAAAGGCAAGCGCTACGATCCCGAAGTGGTAGACAGCTTTGCCGAGTTGCTTGCGCCGAGCATCGCGGAACGTGAAGTCGTCGATCTGGTTGTTGCTGTCGATCAGCCACATGTTGCCGAACCGGTGACTCAGATTTCCCGCACGAGCGACGTCGCGACCAACCATTCCGCCGTGACCGTTGCACATCTGCAAGAGGGGATGGTTCTCGCTCGCGATGTATACACGGCGGACGGTCTGCTTCTGATCGCACGGGACCGCACGCTGGATGGCCAGCTCATCCGCCAACTGCAGAAATTCGTGCTGTCCGACGACCGTGAGTTGGCCGTACACATCAAGACGCCTAAACACTAGACGGTATACAGGGCTGACCCTATGGCTGACTCCCAGCGCAATCGGGCGACGAGCAACGATCGACGCAAAACCGGCATGGCTTTGGAGTCGATGGCTAAAGTGGTGCAATTCAACCAACGCGATCTGCCGGACGTGCTGAGCGAACAGGAGATGCACACACACTGGCAAACGGCCCGGTGGCCGATGATCTCTGCCGCCGCCGTGGACGGAAACGGCGTGCTGGAAACCTTCACCGCGCTGGTCAAGCAGATTTACCGGCAGGTCGGCCGGCGATATTCCATGTCGTCCACGCTCGGCGTGAGCGGGCGCAGCTGCGTCGGCACCGCGCTCGGTATCTGATCATGCAAACCACGCTGACGCAATTCGATCGCGACCTGTCACTGACGGATCTGCTCACCGTCTCCGAGGCTAGACTGCTGGTCGAAACGCTCGAGGAATTGCTCGGCGCGCGTGTACGGATTCTCGATCTGGGCGATCGTACAATAGCCGGCGCTGCGGACGGCGCCGACGATATTGCAGCACGCGTCACGGTGCCGCTCACATTGCAGCTGAACACCGTTGGCTTCCTGCAAGCGCCGGGTCCGCTCCCGCGTGTGCTGGCCGCAGCGAAGCTGATAGATCAGGTGCTGCACGCGAGCGCGCGCTATTGCATGTCGGCCGACCTGCATCTTGAAGCGGTGCGCTCGGATCATCAGCGCTTGCAAGACGAGCATAGCGCTCTGCCGGCGTCGCAAACGCGGCTGCGAGAGCTGTCCGAAGGCCTCGACCAGAGCGTGAGCGAGCAGGTGAAAACCATCGAGAGCCCGCAGCGCAGCCTGTATCAAGCGGAAAAGCCTGCAGCAGTCGGCCAACTCGCCGCAGGCGTCGCACACGAGATCGACAATTCACTCGGTTTCATTCGCAGCAATCTGACTACGGCGCGCGGCTACACGAAAACGCTGGTGGCACTTGGCGCGCTGGTAAAAAGCGATCGTGGTCAAGCCTGGGTTTTCTGGCAGGCGCAGGACCTCACCGAGGTGCTGGTCGATTTCGACGAGTTGTTGGCCGAGAACATCGATGGCGCGGAGCGCGTCAGCAGGATCGTTTCCGACTCAAACGCGTTTGCCAGTATCGATAACGAGGACACCACATCACGAGCAAATGCGTCGTTCACGAAATCTTGATCGCGTTCAAAGACAACGGCTGCGGCATACCCGCCGACAACCTCAGCCAGATTTTCGATCCTTATCTTTACTACCCGCCCGGTGGGTGCGGGAACCGGGCTAAGCCTCACTGTCAGTCGCGACATCGTGCGCAGCTACGGTGGATTGCTGGACATACCGAGCGAGCCAGGCGTGGGCACCACGGCCATCATCCCCCTGGCCTTGCCCAAAAGCGTAAGCAGGACGTCTTTGTCGAGGGGGCCGGTAACACCTCTGTGCTCACGCAACGCGAAATGAGCGCGCCGTCGTAGTTTTGCGCTGCCCTGGCACGCCAAGTCAGCTGGCGACCGGGCTATTTGCTATTCGCGTTTTAGGGATGTATTCAGAACGCATGCTCGTGCGGGCGCATAAATCACAGCGGCAGCGCGCTCCGCTGCTGCTCGGCGAAGCGCTGGAACGCTTCGTTGATGGCTGCTTGCAGGTCATCGTCCTCCCATGGCTTGGTGATGAACTTGTATACCGCGCCGCGATTGATAGCGTCGGTCACAGTCTTCAGCTCGGTATACCCGCTCAGCATTATGCGCATAGTCTGCGGATAGAGATCCTTGACCCGGCCGAAGAATTCCGTCCCATTCATCTCCGCCATGCGCTGATCCGAAACGATGACCTGCACGACATTCCGGGCCAAGACCTCGAATGCTTCCTTAGCCGTGTTGGCGGCGAACACCTTGTAGCCCTGCCCGCGCAGCGATCGTTTCAGAGCGGACAAGACATTCTGTTCGTCATCGAGTAACAGCAACGCAGGCCCCGCGGCACGCGACGGCGACGATGGCAAACTGCGTCCCTCGCGCAGGAGCTGCGCGAGTTGGTCGGGCGGCAGGGGCCGAGAAAACAGATAACCTTGCATCATGTTGCAATCCTTAGCACGCAGCAGCGCAAGCTGCCCTTCGGTCTCGACACCCTCGGCCAGCACCGGCAGCCGTAAGCTGTGCGCCATTGCGATGATTGCGTATGCGATCGCAGCGCTGCCGGGATCCGAAGTGATCTCGCGCACGAAGGATTGATCGATCTTCAGCATGTCGATCGGGAAGCGCCGCAGATAGCTCAAGCTCGAATAGCCGGTGCCGAAATCATCCAACGAGATGCGTACGCCGGCTTTGCGCAGCTGAGTCATTACGCCGATGCTGGCATCGACGTTTTGCATCAACATGCTTTCGGTAAGCTCGACTTCGAGGTACTTGGCCTGCAGTTGCGTCTGTGCGAGGACGCTATCGATCTGGTGTGAAAGCTCGCCGCTGCGGAATTGCTGTGCGGACAGATTGACCGCCACACGGACCGGCGGCAGACCCGCGTCCTGCCACGCTTTGTTCTGCGCGCACGCGGTTTCGAGCACCCACTGGCTGATCGGATGGATCAGTCCGGTTTCTTCCGCGAGCGGGATGAACAGCGCCGGCGAGACCAGCTCCGTCGGACTACGTTGCCAGCGAATCAGTGCCTCGACTCCGGTCACGCTGCCGCTTGCCAGATCCACCAGCGGCTGATAGTGCAGGCGCAATTCATCGCGCGATACGGCGTGACGAAGTGCGGTCTCCAGCGTGAGTCTTTCGTATCCGGTCGAGTTGATGTCGACCGTGTATACATGGCAGTTATTGCGTCCGAGCTGCTTGGCCTGATACATCGCCGCATCGGCATTTTTCAGCAGCGCCTCCTCGTTGTCCCCATGGCCGGGATAGACGGCCATGCCGATGCTGCAGCTCACGAATACTTCGTGCTCCCGAAATATGATGGGGGCTGAAAATGCGGCGAGTATGCGTTGTGCCACGTCCATACCGCTTGGGCCTTCTGTGTCCACGCCCGCGAGCACCACCACGAATTCGTCCCCGCCGACACGGGCAACGGTGTCGATGTCTCTGACGCAGCCCTGCAACCGGCTGGCGGCAGCCTTGAGAATTTCATCGCCGCCACTGTGGCCTAGGCTGTCGTTTACCAGCTTGAAGCGGTCGAGGTCGATGAACAACACTGCAACCTTGAGCTCGTAGCGCTCGCCGAGATAGAGCGCCTGACGCAGTCGGTCTTCCAGCAGGCTGCGATTCGCCAAGCCGCACATCGGATCGTAGTAGGCCAGGTAATTGAGCTCACGTTCTCTTTCGAGATGTCCAAATGCGAACGCGATGTTGCCGGCTAGCTCCGCCAGCAGCTGCAATTCGGCGTCGACAAATGCGCCTGCGCCGGCTGCGTACAACGCGAAGATGCCGACCACTTGCTCCGCTACGACCAACGGCAGCACCGCTGCCGAGCGATAACCTTGCTGCAAATGTTCCTCACCGCCGGCGCACTGCACGGCGTTCTCGATATCGTTGGCGATGACGGGAGAGCGATTTCGCATCGCCTGGGCAATCATGTGGTGTTCGTCCCGGCCGCCTTTGCCAAGCGAGAGCGTGGCGATGTAGTCGAGGAATTTGTCCTCGTGTCCCGAACAGGCGAGCGGTTCCACCGTCGCTGTGTTGTGATCGACCAGGCCGATGAATGCCATTCTGAAGTCGCCGTCGTCGACGGCGATACGGCAGGCTTCCTTGACCAGCTGGTCGCGGTCATGCATGCGCACGGTCAGCGTAGTAATTCCGCTGAGCATCGCATACACGCGGTTGAGGTGAGCGACCCGGGCTTCCGCCTCCGTGCGATCGGTAATGTCTTCGCCGATGCTGGCGGTTCCGATCACGGCACCGGTACCCGAGCGCAGGACCGAATTGTTCCAGCGAATAAGTCGGCGCTCGCCCGAGCGCGTGAGGATCGCGTTCTCGTGATGCCACGCTGAGGGCACGTTGGCGAGCAGCGCCGCATAGTGATCTTCTAGATCGTCGATGTCGGGCGGGATGAACAGCTCTACCCAGTCGCGTCCGATGACTTCTTCGTAGCGCCAACCGGTCAGTCGCAGCAGGTATTCGTTGCAATAGGTAATCCGCGCGTCGCGGTCGAGCATCACTGAAATCAGCTCCACGTTTCGCAGCAGCTCGCTGAAACGCCGCTCGGATTCGCGCAATTGATCCTTCGTTCGTCTTTCCTCGGTGATGTTCAAATGCATGACGACCGCGCCGCTCGGATGGTTTTCGGCCAGCGGTGTCACCAGCAAGAGATACCAGCACTCTTCCGCCGCCGAATGACTTGGATATTCAATCGAAAAGCGTTTCGTCGTACCGCTCAAAACCGCACGAATGCCCGCGGCAACCTGCGGCGCCTCCGCAGCGTTTTCGCCCTGGGCGCGCTCGCAGATGTCGACATAGTTGAGGCCGATCTCAGAGCCGGTTGCCTGCGTTGCATTAAACCCGGCGAAGCGTTGCCATCCCTCGTTCACCGAAATGATGAAGCCGTGGGAATCGAGCAGAGCGATATGGGCGGGCAACCCGTTAAGGATAGCGGCTTGCCTGGCGGCCTCGCTGTGCCGCAACTGGTCTTGCGCATGCCGCAACAAAAACGCTTGGCCATCACGATCCGCCACCGTGTCCACCTCGCCGGCGGTGAGCTCCTCCAGACGTTGGTTGGTCTTTTGCAGCGTTTCGATCAACACCGCAATTTCTGCAGATCGGTCCACCGGCGGTGGCGATGCCTTCCAGATCATGGAAGCGGTTCGAGTCCCAACGTCTGCAGCACGATCGTCGTATGACTCAGTGTGCCGACGATTTTTCGGATTGGAGCCGGCGCGATCTTGACCAAAGTCGGCGTCATGAGAATGCCGTCCGCCAGCGCGCGCTTGGGCGCTTTGAATACGTCCACAATTTCGATCTCATGGCGATCCGGCAGGTGGGCTCGGCAGAACGCGGTAAGGTTTGCAACCGCCTGCACCGAGTTCTGCGTATCGCCTGCGACGTAGAGCCGGAATTTGAACGTCACGACAAGACTCATGGGCGGATTGACTTGCGCCGCGGTATCGCCGCATCGGCCCCGCGCAATTCACCCATGCGGGTGCGGTCGCGCGACAAATCGCCTTCGCGGGTTTTGGTGGAGCGCGCCAACAGCGCCCTCTCGGCCTGCTTCGCAAGCAGTTCCACTTGCAGCGACTTCACGCGCACCTCGAGCTCGGCCTCCTCGGCTTCCAGCCGTGCTCGCCTGAGCGTTCCCGCGACTTCGGCGGCCTCAGTCGCCGCACGTTCGCCGGCTTCTTTTGCCCAGCGCAGCGTGCCCATCAGCACCTCGCCGCCCGCAGTGTAGGTGTCGGTCAAGGTCACGCCGGCATCGCTGAGGATCAGCTCGCGCACCTGATTCGAATGCGCCGTGCCGCGCGACTTGATGATGGACAATGCCCGGTTGCGCTCCCCCGCTTGCACCAGGTAGCTCAGATGGATCCAGGTATCCGCGAGCGTCGACACCCGCATCGGCGAGCCGACCTCCGATTCGCTCGACATCTTGTCGAACAGCCGGGTGCAGACCAGAGTTGTGCCGGCGGACTTCGACCAATCGCTCAACCGTTCGGCCACGCTTTGAGCGGTCAAGTCGTTGCCCGATTTCGACCATGCGGACACCGGATCGATGACCAGGCATCTGGCGCCGTGCTCCTTGGCGAGCGTCTTGATGCGCACCAGGTAGGTCTCAGCGCTGCCGGTGATAGTGCGGGCCGAGACCATGCGCAAACAGCCGTTGCGTACGTAGCGATCCAGCCGGATTCCCACCGACACGAGGTTGCGCACCACCTCGGCGCAATCCGAATCGAAGCTGACGAATAGGGTGCGCTCGCCGCGCGCGCAAGCCGCCTCTGCGAATGCTGAGCTCAAGGTGGTCTTGGCCGTTCCCGGAGAACCGGTGATGAGCACACTGGCGCCGCGGAAGTAGCCCCCGCCCAGCATGGTGTTAAGCCGCTCCACGCCGCTGGAAACGCGCTCGTTGCTCACCGCCGCGTCCACTTGGCCGGGTGTGCGAGCGAGCGCGACCTCCAATCCGCTAGCACCGATCAGGAACGGCGATTCATCTTCATCGAAGCCGGAGCCGCGATATTTCTGCACACGCAGGTTGCGCTGCGAGACCCCCGCCACTACGCTGTGGTTGAGGATCACGGCACAGTCCACCATGAATTGCATGAAGCCGAACGGCTGTTCGCCGGTGGGGCTAGTCGGATGTGTACTCGCCTTGACCGTGATCAAGCCGGTTAGCCCACGTGCCAGTAACCATTCGTGCAACCGGTAGACCTCGCGCCTTTGCAGCGCCGGGTCGGGCAGCAGGCTCAGCAAATTCTCGAGCGAATCGAACACGATGCGGCGTGCTTTCATCCGCGTCGCCTGAACATCGAGGGCCGCTAACATCCCGCCGAGATCGAAACTGCCCGATTGAATGAGGTCGGTTGTGGGCAGAGCATCCAGAAAAAACAGCTGCCTTCGCGGCACCTTCGCGACATTCCATCCGAAGCCATCGGCATTGGCGACGATGCGCTGCGAAGCTTCTTCAAACGCAACGAAAATACCCGGCTCCTGGTAATCCCGTACGCCATGCACGAGGAATTGCAGGCCGAAGATGGTCTTGCCGGAGCCCGGTCCGCCGACCAGCAGCGTCGTGCGGCCGCGGGGCAAACCCCCGCCGGTGATTTCATCGAAGCCGCTGATACCGGTCGGCGCCTTGGTAGGCGCCTGAATGCGGCGAGGCGGGGCGGACTTCGATGTTCTCAGTGCAAGACGCTTCATAACCAAGCCTCGTAATGGCAACTCCCAGCACACGTCGGATGCCGCTCGCTGTTATCGACTCGCACTTCGTTATAGATCGAGGCGGAAGAGGCGACCTTCCGTTATCGCGAATCGCATTGAGCGGCGGGCCTGACACGCTGTAGTCGGGCGGCCCGCCGATGCCGTCGGCATGATGGCGGAGGGCGCAACACTACCAGTTGCCGACGCACATACATGCTGGGCCGATGCGGCGATAGGACATCGAGTCCACTCGCGCGGAAGAGCGTACACGACGCTTCCATGGTCGGATTCCCATCGTCC
>JBDTMS010000017.1:0-15315 GCA_039934195.1 Betaproteobacteria bacterium | reverse complement strand
ATCGGAGCCGCCGATGCCGATGTTGACGATGTTGCGGATGCGCTTGCCGGTGTGGCCGCGCCAGCCGCCGCCGCGCACGGCCTCGGCGAACGCGGTCATGCGCGCGAGCACGGCATGAACCTCGGCGACGACGTCGACACCGTCGACGACGATCTTCTCGTCTTGCGGCGCCCGCAACGCGATATGCAACACCGACCGGTTTTCGGTGCTGTTGATCTTGTCGCCGCGAAACATCGCGGCGGTGCGCTCGCGTAGACCGCATTCATTGGCAAGGGCGATCAGCAGGCGCAGCGTTTCGTCGGTGATGCGGTTTTTCGAGTAATCGAGGTAGAGGCCGGCGGCCTCGAGGGTCAGCCTTTCACCGCGACCCGCGTCGTTGGCGAATAGCTCGCGCAGGTGGACCGCACCGATCTTCGCGTGGTGTGCCTTAAGGGCCTTCCAGGCCGGACGCGAGGTTAGCGCGACGCCAATCGTCGTGTCGGCTGTCGCTTCGTCGGTCGGGCTCACTTGGAGGTCGCGCCGGCCAGTTGCGAACTCTTTTCCCGAATGCGCGCGAGCAGGGCGCTCCACGACTTCGAGAACGCCTCTGCGCCTTCCTGCTGCAGCTGGGCGGCGAGAGTGTCGTCGTCGACGCCTTCGCGCCGGAACTCCTCAATCACCGCCTCGGCGGAGCCGCCATCGATCGGCAAAGGGGTGCGGACCTTGCCGTGATGGGCGAAGGCCTCCAGCGTCTTGTCGGGAATCGTGTCGACGGTATCGGGGGCGGCGAGCGCTTCGACGTAGAGCGTGTCGGGCGCGGCCGGGTCCTTGGTGCCGGTACTCGCCCAAAGCAAACGCTGCGGATGGGCGCCGGCCTTGGCGAGCTTTTGCCAGCGCGCCGAAGCGAGCAGGTCGCGATAGGCCTTGTAGGTGCGCATGGCGATCGCGATGCCGAGGCGGTTATGAAGCGGTTGCGAAACCTCTTCCTTCACCGCAACATCCCACCGGCTCACGAACAGCGAAGCGACCGACTCGACCTTCGGATCGAGGCCGGCGGTGAGGCGACGCTCGATGCCGCGCATGTAAGCCTCGGCGGAGGCCATGTATTGCTCGCGCGAAAACAGTAGGGTGACGTTGATGGGAACGCCGGCGAAGATCGATTCCTCGATCGCCTTGACGCCGGCCGGCGTACCGGGGATCTTGATGTAGAGATTCTTGCATGCCGCTTTCGCATGCAGGCGTGCGGCGGCTTGGACCGTCTCGACGCTATCGTTGACGATCAGCGGTGAGACTTCGAGCGAGACCCAGCCATCGACGCCATCGGTTGCTTCATGAATCGGGCGAAACAGGTCGGCAGCCTGCGTCAGGTCTCGCAGGGCGAGGGCGAAGAAAAGCGTCTCGCCGGATTCGCCCTGGCCCACCAGATCGGACACCTGTTCATCGTAGAAGCTTCCCTTGCCGATCGCGTGCTCGAAGATCGTTGGGTTCGAGGTCAGCCCGGTGATCGAGAATTCCGCGATGTAGCGCGCCATCGTGCCGTCGCCAAGCATTTCCCGGGTGATGTTGTCGATCCAGAGGCTCTGCCCGAGGGCATGCAGCTTTTGCGTGTTGGGGTTCATGGTTTCTCCTGTGCCGGCAGTTCGAGAAGTTTCGCGATGTCGAGTTCGAGCAAGTCGCCGATGTTCTCGACAGTGACATCGGCGGCTGGATATCTGGCGATGTTGACCGGATCGAACGCGTAGTGGCCCTGGCGCGGAAAGACCGTGACGAGGCGCTCCAGCAAGACCTCTTTCATCGCCGTCAGGACCCCGCTGCTTGTCGTCGACCATGACGTAGCGCCGGGCCGGATAATGCCGTTGCACGGCGTCGAGCATGTGCTCCTTGTGGATGTAGATCAGGACACGGCCGTCGACGGCATCCCACAAGCCCGAGCGCTGCACCTTGCGCGGCTGAAACACGACGTCGCCATCAGACAGGATCACCGTCGGGCCGTCGTTGCCGAGATGCGCGACGACGTCGAGCGCATGCGGGTAGAGACGGTCGGCGAACGGGTAGTCGACGAGAAAGCTCGACATCAGGAGCAATCGCTGGTCGCCGGGACCGCCGTGTTCGGCGGCGGAGCGGTAGCGCTGCAAGGCGCCGAGGTAGTCGGCATAGCCGAGTTCGCTGCGCAGCGCTTCGAAGATCGCCCAGTAACGATCCGAACTGGCGACGCCGAATTCGCGTGCGAGGTGACGCCGGAGGTCAGCAATGATCCGGTCGTTGTCGAGCAGCGTGTTGTCGACGTCGAGCAGAAACACCACGTCGGATGTCATCTGCGCCCCCCGAACCGAAGAAGATCTCGCCCGCGCGGCCGCGAGGATGTCCCGTGGGGAATGCCGGGCACGCGGTTTCATGTCGCGTCTCTTCTCGGGCGTCGGATTTTGCCAGCCGCCATCGTTGGCGATCAGCGCGTCGGCCGCCTCCGGCCCCCACGTGCCGGGCTGATAGGGGAGCGCGCGGTGGTGATCCGTGAGGACAGGATCGACGACGGCCCACGCCGCTTCGACCGCCTCCTGGCTCGTGAAGAGCGCGCCGTCGCCGACCATCACATCGCCGAGGAGCCGCTCGTAGGTCGACTCCTCGTCCGCGGCGTCTTCGTACAGGTAGAGTTCGCGCTGATCGCCGACGAAGCCCTTGCCGGGTCGCTTGATGCGGGCGGCGAGCGCAATGGCCGATACCGGCTGCAGCTTGAAGCGCAGATAGTTGGCACGGCCGTCATTCGGGTGCGAATCGTCGAACAGTTTTTGCGACGGCGGCTGCAGTTGCACCAGCACTTCGGTTGCGGTGTTCGGTAACAGCTTGCCCGAACGCAGGTACCACGGCACGCCGGCCCAGCGCCACGAGTCGATGTAGAGGCGCAGCGCGCAGAAGGTCTCGACATCGGAGTCTGGGGCGACATCCTTCTCGTTGCGGTAACCGGCGTATTGGCCGCGTACCAGGTCGTCGGATGTCAGCGGCCGCATCGCGTGGAAGACGCTCGCCTTTTCGCTATGCACCGCCTCGAAACCCTGATACGCCGGAGGCTCCATCGCGAGCAGCGCGACGATCTGGAACAGATGGTTCTCGACTATGTCGCGCAGGCAACCCGCGCTTTCGTAGAAGCCGCCGCGCTGACCAATGCCGAAGTTCTCGGCCAAGGTCACCTGGACGCTGGCAACATGATTGCGGTTCCAGATCGGCTCGAGAAACGAATTCGCGAATCGGAAATAGAGGATATTCATGATCGCCTC
The DNA here is from genome assembly GCA_039934195.1 of Betaproteobacteria bacterium. Taxonomy (GTDB): domain Bacteria; phylum Pseudomonadota; class Gammaproteobacteria; order Burkholderiales; family SHXO01; genus SHXO01. The sequence continues at coordinate 12,064 of JBDTMS010000017.1, read as the reverse complement.
TTTTCCGAGATAGTGGTCGATGCGAAAGATCGACGATTCCGGAAACACCGAGTGCGCGACGGCATTGAGTTCTTGCGCCGAGACCAGATCGCGACCGAACGGCTTTTCGACGATCACGCGGGCATTCTTTGCCAGCCCGGTGGCGCCCAAGCTCTGGATCACGATGGCGAACAGCGCCGGGGGAATCGCCAGGTAGTGCGCGGGGTGCTGCGCCTCGCCGAGGACGTGTTTGAATGATTCGAATGTCGCCGGGTCCTTGTAGTCGCCGCTGACATAGCGCAGCAGCGCCAACAGTCGATCGAACGCCGGTTGGTCGTCGAGCTCGCTCTCGTGCTCGATGCTGTCGCGCACGTGCTGGTGCAATTGAACGACGCTCCACGTCGATGACGCGACGCCGATAATCGGGACCGTCAATTCGCCTGTCTTCACCATCGCGTAGAGCGCGGGGAAAATCTTCTTGCTGGCGAGGTCGCCGCTGACGCCGAAGATGACCAGCGCGTCCGAGCGCGCTACATCGTCGGTCCGGCTTGCCCTGGTGGGCGGGTTCACTTCGAGTCCTCGGCGGCCTTTTCGACATGGCCGCCGAATTCGTGGCGCATCGCCGAGAGTATCTGGTTGGCAAAGTCGGCTTTACCACGCGACGTGAAGCGCTCGTATAACGCGGCACTGAGGACGTGGGTCGGCACCGCTTCGTCGATCGCCGCCTCGATGGTCCAGCGCCCTTCGCCCGAATCCGAAACGCGCCCGTCGTAGGCCGCGAGCTGTGGATCCTTCAGTAGCGCACCGGCGGTCAGGTCCAGCAGCCATGAGCCGATCACGCTACCACGACGCCAGACCTCGGTGATCTCGGATAGGTTCATTTCGTATTGGTAGAATTCGGGATTTCGCAGCGGCGTCGTCTCGGCGTCGTTCGTTTGCGTGCGCTTGCCGACGTTGGCGTTGCGCAGGATGTTGAGCCCCTCGGCATAAGCGGCCATCACGCCGTATTCGATGCCGTTGTGCACCATCTTGACGAAGTGGCCGGCGCCGTGCGGACCGCAGTGTAGAAAGCCTTCTTCAGCGCTGGCGACGCCGCCGTTGCGTCCGGGAGTGCGCACCGCCGTATCGACGCCGGGCGCGAGCGCCGCGAAGATCGGCGTCAGGTGTTCGACCACTTTCGCTTCGCCGCCGATCATCAAGCAGTAGCCGCGATCTTGTCCGACGACGCCACCGCTAGTCCCGACATCGACGTAGTGGTTGCCCGACGCGGTCAGGTCTTTCGCGCGCCGAATGTCGTCGCGGTAATACGAATTGCCGCCGTCGATCACGATGTCGCCCGGGTGAAGGTGCGCCGTCAGCTGCTCGAGTGACTTGTCGACAGCAACGGCCGGAACCATCAACCAGATCGCTCGCGGTCCAGTCATCGTCGAGACCAGTTCCTCGAGCGAGTGCACACCCTTGGCGCCGTCCTTCTGCAGTTCGGCCACCGCCGCGGGCTGCATGTCATAGACCACACACTCGTGGCCCTTCTTCAGCAGGCGTCGCACCATGCTCGCGCCCATGCGACCCAAACCGATCATTCCAAGCTGCATTTTGTTCTCCACGATGGGTGCTGATGTACCAATGCTGACGACGGTCATCCCGGTGAAAGCCGCGATCCAGCGCCTTTCGAATCTGCGACATTGCTGGGCCGAAACGATTTACGCCAAATATTGACGATGATCGAGTGCGTTTCGCCATCGTCGACCATCGCAATCGTGTCGCCCGATATCTCGAGGCCGTCGAGCAGAGTCTTCGCTGCGTCAACCGATCCGGCTTCGCGGCAGGTGATGTCGTAGGTCGACCTTCGGTAGCGGTAGTGCATTTCAAAACCCTTCCAGTCTCGAGGTAGGAGTGGGCATACGCGCAGTTGGTTGCCGCTGCGTCGCAGGCCGAGCAGCGACTCGACGATCAGCTGGTACATCCAGCCTGCGGACCCGGTGTACCAGGTCCAGCCACCACGCCCGGCGTGCGGCGCGAACGCATAGACGTCGCCGGCGACGACGTAGGGCTCGACCTTGTAGGTCGCGATGTCCGCGGCGCTGGCGGCGTGGCGCATCGGGTCGAGCAGCGCGAACAATTCCCAGGCGCGTTCGGCGTCACCCAACATCGCGAATGCGAGCACTGCCCAGACCGCGGCGTGCGTGTATTGACCACCGTTCTCGCGTACGCCGGGAACATAACCCTGGATATAGCCGGGTGCCGGCTTCGAGATCTCGAATGGCGGGTCGAGAAGCTGGATCAAGCGCGTATCGCGGTGGACCAAGCGGCGGTCGACGGCCTCCATCGCGCTGCGCGCACGTGCGGACTCCGCAGCCCCCGAAAGTACGGACCAACTCTGCGCGATCGAATCGATCTTGCACTCGACGTCGTGCACCGACCCGAGCGGCGCGCCGTCGTCGAAGTAGGCGCGCCGATACCAGGCGCCGTCCCAACCTGATTTCTCGATGTTCTGGCGCAGTTGCGCCGCCTCGCTTTCGCAGAGGTCGGCGAACGCCGGGTCCGAACGCTGGCGCGCCAGCGGCGCAAACCGGGTCAACACGGCGAACAGGAAAAACGCCAACCAAACGCTTTCTCCTTGCCCACCGGCTCCGACCAGGTTCATCCCATCGTTCCAGTCGCCCGAACCCATCAACGGCAGACCGTGCTGGCCATAACGCAAGCCTTGGCGAATCGAACGCACGCAATGCTCGTAGAGACTCGCGGTCTGCTCGCTCACTTTTGGCAGCGCATAGTTCGATTGTTCGCTTGCCTTCAGAGGCCGGCTTTCAAGGAAGTGGCACGACTCATCGAGAACGCCGGTGTCGCCGGTGGTTTCGACGTAACGGCAGGTTGCTAGCGGCAACCAAAGATAATCGTCGGAGCAGCGCGTGCGTACGCCTTTGCCCGAGGGCGGATGCCACCAGTGCTGCACATCCCCTTCGAGAAACTGGCGTGATGCCGAGCGCAACAAATGCTCGCGCACTAGTCCCGGCTCGGCGTGAACCAAGGCCGTCACGTCTTGCAACTGATCGCGAAAACCAAACGCGCCGCTCGACTGGTAAAAAGCGGTGCGGCCCCATAGGCGCGACGCGATCACCTGGTAGAGCAGCCAGCCGTTGGCCAGCGCATTCAACGCCTCGTCGGGGGTTCGTACTTGGACCGCACCGAGCGTGTGTTGCCAGTATTGGTGCACCGCTTGGAGCGCACCGTGCGCTACGTAGGCTCCGCGCCAGCGCCGCACGAGGAACTGAGCATCCTCAGTGGTTTTGCCTGCGCCAAGCCGGAAGATAATTTCCCGCTCCTCCTTGGGCGCCAACTCGAACGCAACGCGCAGTGCGGCGCACGGATCGAGCACCGCGCCGACGCGCCCCGAAAGCTGTTCTTGCGAGAGTGCGGCTGGCGCGGCCCGCGTACCGCAATAGCCGAAGAACGCATCGCGATCGCCGCACGCGACCCCGGTCGCGTCATCGACATCGAAGAACGCGGCGCGACCAGCGAAATCGGTGTTATACGAATTTCGAGCGAATATCGCAGCGGTCTGCAAGTCGACCTCAGTCACCACGTGCATCAGTGTTTTCGCACGTTCGTCACCTAGCACCCACTCGACGTAGCCGGTGACCGACAAGCGCCGGCTTCGATCCGAACGGTTGCGCAATGTCAGCACCGAGAACTTGACCGGGGAATCGATCGCGACGTAGATGCAAAGCTCGGATTCGATGCCGTCCTCGAGATGTTCGAAGATGCTATAGCCAAAGCCGTGACGCGTGACATAGGGCAGCTCGCTGCGCGTCGGCAGCGGCGTTGGCGACCAGAAGTGGCCGCTCGCGTCGTCGCGGATGTAGAACGCCTCGGTATTGGGATCCTCCACCGGATCGTTCGACCAAGGCGTCAAGCGGAACTCGTGCGCGTTTTCGCTCCAAGTCGAGGCGCTACCGCTCTCCGATACCAATGTGCCGAAATCGGGATTCGCGAGCACGTTGATCCATGGTGCCGGCGTCATCTGCACTGCCGACGTCGTGATGACGTATTCGCGTGCATCCGGCGTAAATCCGCCGAGGCCATTGAAGGAAAGCAGATCGGCGCCCTGCGGTCCGGCCGCCACAGTCTGGGTTGAGACCGTGTTGGTGTTGCGGTTTCGCGCACGCAGCACCTTCGTGGTCGCTGAATGCGCGACGGGCAGGGTGCTCTCCGCGTCGCAGCGCTGGTCGAGCTGTTTGGCGAGCGTGCTGGCGACATCGGTGAGCACGACTCGGGCGACGCTTTCCAGCAGGATGCGGTCACCATCGTTGAGCTTCCCATTGTCTCCAACGAAGATGCCACCGGGCTTGCCCAGCCGCGCGGCGCCAGGGCCCGCGCTGACCAGTTCTTTGATCTGTTCGAAGAGCGTTGGCGGGCGACCATCGGGTTGCGCGCTGATGATCATCAACTCAGTCGTGATGCCATAGGCACTCCAATAGGTTTGGGCCTGAACCAGTTGACGCACCAGATCGAGCCGTTCAGGGTTGGTCATTTGCAGCAGCACGACGGGCACATCGCCCGAGATGCCGAAACCCCAAAGATTCGACTGCCCGCGGCGGTTCTGCGCAATGACGCGCGCGTCGGCGCGTAGCGTCGCGACGGCATAGATGAGTGACACCGCCATGCGCTCATAAAGCAGTGCGTCGGCATCGCACGCGTGGAGGCGCTGCAACATGGTCTTCTGGTATTGGGCTGCTCGATCGAGAATGCGCTGCGTCGATTCGGGATTGCGATACTTGCGCGCCAGCGCGGCGCAATCGGAGCGTGACGCCGCGATGCCGGTGACCCAATCGATCGTGAAGGAAGCGCCGGCTTGGAGCACGATCGGGACACGGATGGCCGCCACCGCGTCAAGCACCGGGCCGGCGTGCCCCGACAACGGGGCGTCACCACGCAACGCTTCAGGGTCGACCGTGCTGTGGCCGCGCCCGATGAAACGCATTCGATCGGTTTCGTACGAGATTTTTGCGACGCTTGGATCGGGCACCAATGCCAGATGGAAGAACCACGGCGTCGGATCGTCGGGCGCGCTCGGTCGTCGGGTCGCGAAGATCGCGTGGAGTTCCGGTTCGATCTCGGTTTCGACGAAAAGTTTGCTGAACGCGGGGTGCGCCGAATCGCTGCTCGGAGTGGCCAGAACGATCTCCGCGAAACTCGTCGCAGTCAGCGTTCGGTGCTGGCCGGAAAGATTCGTGATGCGGACGCGGCGCAGTTCGACATCCTCGTCGGGCGACACCACGATCTCGGTACGCGTTTCGATCTCGTGGTCCTGGCGCGTGAATATCGCCGCGCCCACACTGAAGCTCGTTTCGCAAGCGTCGGGCCGTTGCAAGGTCGGCTGAACAGTCGTCGACCAGACCGTCGCATCAGCGCAATCCCGCAGGTAGCAGAACGCGCCCCAATGATCGAGAGTCGCATCTTCTCGCCAACGTGAGACCGCGATCTCTTTCCAGCGGCTATAGCCGCTACCTGTCGCCGTGATCATCACGTGGTAATTGCCGTTGGAAAGCAATTTCACTTTGCGCATGACTGGGAGTGGTTGCAAAATCGCGCGCAACGCGCGCAACCGACTAATGAGTTCCGGTTGCGGGCCATAACGATCGTCGGGCAGCTGCGGAGATTGGAATTGAGTACGGTAGCCGATCGACCACTGGGCCGGCAGTGGCCAACGGATGGAAAAACCGTAGGACGCATCCGACGCGCTTTGTGGAATCGAAACGCTTTCGCTTCCGGCCACAGTGCTGATCCAGCTATACGCAGCGCGCCGTTGGCGGCTATACGACTCTCAATCGTGCGCGACGTGTTCACTACCGGTTGGCCGCAAAGGCTCGTTCTTCAAAGACTCTTTTCGGATTCAGGCGAGAGGAACAGCAGCGTGTCGACGCATTGCAGATCGAGCAGGTCGGACATGAGCACTCCTTCAGTCATGCGGCGGCAGGTCCATCGCGGCCTTGTATTCACCACGGCGCGCAGCCCGGTTGTCGCTGGCTCGGGCAAAAAGTGCCCGCTGCGCGGCCGACACATTGGCCGCATCGCCCTTCCAGATCTCGAGCGCCGGCTGCTGGATCGCACGGGCGAACGAAAACGCCAACGCCCAGGGCATGCGCGACTTGAACCTGACGTTCATCGCGTTCAGACGCGCCGACGCCAGCTCACCCGATTGGCCACCCGACAGAAACGCAATGCCCGGAACAGCCGCCGGAACGCTGCGCAAGAGACACGTCACCGTAGCGTCGGCCACCTCGTCCACGCTCTCCTGCACAGGACAGGCCAATCCCGGCAGCACCATGTTCGGCTTCAGGAGCACGCCTTCGAGCATCACGCGCTGAATATAAATCTGGTCGAAGACCGCGTGCAGGACTTCCTCCGTGATCTCATAACAGCGAGCGAGCGTGTGATCGCCGTCCATCAGTACTTCGGGTTCCACGATGGGAACGAGGTTCGCCTCCTGGCACAGGGCGGCATAGCGGGCCAAGGCGTGAGCGTTAGCCTGGATGCAACCTCGGCTCGGGATGCCGTCGCCCACGGCAATCACTGCCCGCCATTTCGCAAACCGCGCGCCCATTCGCGAGTATTCGGCGAGGCGCTCGCGCAAGCCATCCAGACCTTCGGTGACCTTTTCGCCAGGATGACCGGCCATGGCCTTCGCGCCGGCGTCGACCTTGATGCCCGGAATGATTCCGGCATCCATCACCGCCTTGACGAATGACCTGCCATCGGTCGTCTTCTGACGGACGGTCTCGTCGTAGAGGATCGCGCCGCTGATGCTCTCGCCCAAGCCGGGTGTCGTGACGATCAATTCGCGGTAGGCGCGACGGGTCTCGGCGGTCTGGGGAATCCCCAGCTTCGCGAATCGCGCGTTGCAGGTTGGATTGCTTTCATCCATCGCCAGCAATCCTTTGTTATCGACGACCAGAGCCTTCGCGGTGTCGACTAGCGCTTGCGTATTCATGACGATCCACCCCACGTCCAGTTGCAGATTTCGGGCATGTCCTGGCCGTACGTGTCGATGTATTGCTTGTGCTCGAGCAATTTTTCCTTGCGTTGCCGCTTCAGGGCAAGGCCCTTGTCGCCGGTCTAGGATCGAGACCGCGGCGAGCGTCTCGAGCGTGGGCATGCGCCGCAGCAACAGTTCGCGGACTAAACCAAGAGATCACAGCGACCGAACCAGCACCGGCGCTGGTTCGGATCATCTCTCTGCGGGTCATCTTGCCCATCGTATCGCTCCGATCCTCGCATGCTCCGTGTTCGACTCTTCGAGGCAAGTCTTGGATGTGCCTTCGAGTCGGTTGGCTCAATCAGACCTTATCGAAGAATGTTTTGTTCCATGGAACGCACGCGCTCATGTGAAAAAAGCACGTCTACGGCATGGGACTAAGCGAAACGAAAGCAATGGATCTTGTTGGTATGGAAAGCCTCGCTCGCGTCGTGGAGGCGAAAAAGCATCGCCGCAGTTATGGTTCGCCTCGGAATTCAAAGTCGACGGCGCGCAAGCGCTGGTTGGGCGAAGACTCGCGCCGATCGATATCAGCTGTGTGCAACGCCCGAATATTTTCGACGTCACGCAATTGCAGCAAGTCCACAAGAACTCGCCGTGCATAGCTATCGTTTTATTCTCGGATTGAGACCGAAAGCGAATGCTGGGGCATTCTGCGTACCGCTCCTTCCGAATGCCGCTTCGGAACCTTCGCTTTACGCTGTCTATTTGGCGAACCGTCAACTGTCTCGGAAGGTGGATGTTCGTGGATTCCTTTTGTGACGATTCGGACCTGCGCCTACCTGCGCCTTATTGGAACAATGCAATGTGAGGCGCTTGGCTCGAAGGGAACCAGACTCCTCGGCGGTCTGTCTGCCAATCACAATCAAATCGCCGCGGAGGTTGATATGAATGACAAGGTCGTGGTCGAGGAGGGTGAAGAAACGGCAGCGGCTGGGAGCTCGGGCAACGTGGTGGGTGGCACTTTCTTCAAGGAGCGGGCAACCCTTCATGGCCTCGAGATTCTGGCCCCCATTGGCAGATTGAAAGTACATCGACACTTGCTTTTACCAATAGGGAACTGTGACAGACTTTTGGACTCAATTCCGAGCGCAGTTCCTCATTTGAGGTCGCTTGAAATAACAGACAACGGCGTGCCTGTCCGATAGATTGAGCGCGATGGAACCGAGTCAGATTTGGCCGCTAGTCGCGTATGCCGCGATACTTGTTGCGCTGTTAGTCGGGGTGCTGATAACTACGCATCTGATGGGCGAACGCCACAATGCCGCGGCATGCGATGAGCCGTTCGAGTCCGGCATCGTTGGCGTGGGCAATGCGCGGCTGCGCCTGTCGGCAAAGTTCTATCTGATCGCGATGTTCTTTGTGATCTTCGACGTGGAGGCGCTCTTTGTGTTCGCCTGGGCCATTGCGATCCGCGAAGTAGGTTGGGCCGGCTATATCGAGATGGTGATCTTCATCGGCATCCTGCTGGCTGCGCTGGCCTACCTGTGGCGGTTGGGCGGGCTCGACTGGGGTCCCCCGCCGCAAGTGCGACGTTCAAGACCCTGACAACAAAAGGGGAACATGATGCAGTGGTGGCTGAGCAAGGCAGAGGCCGAAGTACCGGCGGCGCGCGACGACGCCCGGATGGAAGACGTCGTACGCCGCAACGTCGTGCTGACGCGTCTGCAAGATTTGATCGCGTGGGGCCGCAAGAACTCTATCTGGCCGTACAACTTCGGCCTCTCGTGCTGCTACGTCGAGATGGCGACGAGCTTCACCAGCAAGTACGACATCGCGCGCTTCGGCGCTGAGGTGATCCGCGCCTCGCCGCGCGAGTCCGACCTGATCGTGATATCGGGCACCGTCTTCATCAAGATGGCTCCGGTGCTGCAGCGCCTCTACGACCAGATGCTGGAGCCGCGCTGGGTGATCTCGATGGGTTCGTGCGCCAATTCCGGTGGCATGTACGACATCTACAGCGTGGTCCAGGGAGTCGATGAATTTCTGCCGGTCGACGTCTACGTGCCGGGTTGCCCGCCACGACCCGACGCGTTTCTGCAGGGGCTAAACCTGCTGCAGGACGCGATCGGCAAGGAACAGCGCCCGCTCAGCTGGGTGGTCGGCCCACAGGGTATCGAGAAGCCGGGCCGCGACTCGCAGCGCGACCTGCATCGGGCCCGCCGGATGCGCGCGACCACGCTGCGCAGCCCTGACGAGGTCTGAGCATGTCTGCGACCGCGGCCGCGAGCGCACCTGAAACGATGCAACGACGCGATGTGCTGCAGGAACTGCGCGAGCACTTCGGTGCAGCCGGTGGCCGTCTCGGCGTGACGCAATCGCAACGCGAGGGCATCCGCGACCAGATCCCGACGCAATGGGTCGCACGAGATCGGTTGCGCGACGTGCTGCACCACCTCAAGCATGGCGTCGAGCAGCCCTACCGCATGCTCTACGATCTGACCGCCATCGACGAGCGTAACCGCAAGCATCGCGAAGGTCAGCCGCCGAGCGACTTCACCGCGGTCTACCAACTGCTCTCGTTCGGGCGCAATGCCGACGTTCGCATCAAGGTGGCGCTCAAGGCCGATGACCTCAGCCTGCCCTCGATCATCGGTATCTGGCCGGCCGCGAACTGGTACGAGCGCGAAGTCTGGGACATGTTCGGCATCACGTTCGACGGCCACCCGCACTTGCGCCGCATCCTCATGCCTGCGACTTGGCAGGGCCACCCACTGCGCAAGGAGCATCCGGCCCGCGCGACCGAGATGGCGCGCTTTCAGCAGGCCCCGCCGAAGGTGCACGCCGAGCAGGAATCGATGCTGTTCGATCCCGAGGAATGGGGTATGCAGCGCACCTCCGACGGCAGCGACTTCATGTTCCTGAATCTCGGGCCCAACCACCCGAGCGTGCATGGCGTCTTTCGCATCGTGCTACAGCTCGATGGCGAAAACATCGTCGATGCGGTCCCTGATATCGGCTTTCACCACCGCGGCGCCGAAAAGATGGGCGAACGCCAGTCGTGGCACACCTACATTCCTTACACTGACCGCATCGACTACCTCGGCGGCGTGATGAACAACCTGCCGTACGTGCTGGCAGTGGAAACGCTCGCCGGCATCGAAGTGCCCGACCGCGTCAAGGTGATCCGCGTGATGATGGCCGAGTTCTTCCGCCTCGCCAGCCATCTGGTCTTCTACGGTACGTTCGCCCAAGACCTCGGCGCGTTGTCGCCGGTGTTCTTCATGTTCACCGACCGCGAACGCATCTTCGACATCGTCGAGGCGATTTGTGGCGGCCGCATGCACCCGAGCTGGTATCGCATCGGCGGCGTCGCGCAGGATCTGCCGCACGGCTGGGACGGCATGGTGCGCGACTTCCTGAAGTATTTCCCTCCGCGCCTCGACGAGTACGACCGCATTGCGATCGGCAATCGCATCCTGCAACGCCGCACGCTCGGCATCGGCGCCTGCAGCGTCGACGAGGCGATCGAATGGGGCGTGACCGGTCCGAACCTGCGCGCGTGCGGCTTCGAATGGGACTTTCGCAAGGCGCGGCCGTATTCGGGCTACGAGCAGTTCGAATTCGATATCCCGACCGGCCAGCACGGCGATTGCTACGACCGCTGCGCGGTGCGCGCCGAGGAGATGCGCCAGAGCCTGCGCATCATCGAGCAATGCCTCGACAACATGCCGGCAGGCCCGTACAAGGCCGATCACCCGCTGACGACGCCGCCGCTGCGGCGTTACACGATGCACGACATCGAGACGCTGATCGACCACTTTCTCGGCGTCAGCTGGGGGCCGGTGATCCCGCCAGGCGAAGCCTTCGTCGGCATTGAAGCGACCAAGGGCAACAACGGCTACTACTTGATCAGCGACGGCAATACGATGTCGTACCGCACCCGCATCCGCACGCCATCTTTTCCGCATCTGCAGACGATCCCGCTGCTCTGCCGTGGGCTGATGGTGGCGGACCTGATCGCCATCCTCGGCAGCCTCGATTTCGTGATGGCCGACGTCGATCGGTGAAGGACAACCATGCTGAGCGATGCCGAACGCCACGAGATCGAAGCCGAATTCCCTCACTACCCGGATCGGCGATCCGTCTGCATCGAAGCGTTGAAGATCGTGCAGAAGCATCGTGGCTGGGTTCCCGACGAAGGCATCGCCGACGTCGCCGAATTCCTGCAGCTGGCGCCAGCCGAACTGGAAGGCGTAGCGACCTTCTACAACATGATCTTCAGAAAGCCGGTAGGACAGCATGTGGTGCTGCTCTGCGACAGCGTCAGTTGCTGGATAATGGGCTACGAGCGGCTGCGCCAGCGTTTCGCCGACCGGCTCGGGATCGCGCCGGGAGAGACCAGCGCCGACGGCCGCTTCACCTTGCTGCCCAACGTCTGCCTCGGCGCCTGCGACCACGCGCCGGTGATGATGATCGACGAGGCGCACTACCAGGATCTCGATCCAGCCAAAGTCGATGACATCCTCGGCGCTTATATGCGGGCGACGCCGGCCGCCGGGACAGGGGCGACATGATGAGTGGCGCAGACCGAACGGAAACGCCGCTGATGCAGAACATCCGGCCCAACGGCGAACCGAGCGACATGACGCAATATGAAAAGGCCGGCGGCTACGGAGCGCTGCGCAAAGCGCTCGGCATGTCACCGGCCGATATTGTCGCAGCGGTCAAGGACTCGAAGCTGCGCGGGCGCGGTGGCGCAGGTTTTCCAACTGCCCAAAAATGGAGCTTCGTGCCGATGGACGACGATGCTCCACACCCAAAGTATCTGGTTTGCAATGCCGACGAAATGGAGCCCGGTACATTCAAGGATCGGCTGCTGCTCGAAGGCGACCCGCATCAGTTGCTCGAGGGCATGATTATCAGCGCCTGGGCGGTGCAGGCCGATATCGCGTATGTGTTCCTGCGCTGGGCCTACAAGCTCGCGGGCAGGCGGATCGAGCGTGCGATCGCGGAGGCTTACGCACGCGGCTATCTCGGAGCGAATATCCTCGGTTCGGGCTGGGGCCTTGAGCTGCACCTGCACGTCAGCGCCGGACGCTACATGTG
>JBDTMS010000016.1:0-15658 GCA_039934195.1 Betaproteobacteria bacterium | reverse complement strand
CACGGACCGAATCAAGAGGGGCTGGTCGGGCCGTCTCTGGTCGAGAGCCTGAAAGTGCTCACCTTCGAAGAATTCAAAACCACCGTGACCACCGGTCGGTTGGAGAAAGGCATGCCGAGCTTTTCCACCAGCCAAAACGTAATGGGGAATCTGGATCATTTGTACGCATACTTGAAAGGACGCTCCGATGGCGCAATCAAGCGCGCGAAAGTGGAGTTGCTAAAATAATCTACGGAGCTCTCAGGACATGATGCGACTGCGGCTGTCCGTGCACCAACGCGTATGGCTTGCACTGATCGTGCTGCTGGCCGTATCGGTCGTGCATAACCTGTTCGCAGCCGATCGCGTGCTGCGCGTCTGCCAGGATCCGAACAATCTGCCGTTTTCCAATGAGCATGCGGAAGGCCTGGAAAACAAAATCGCAGAACTGTTTGCACAAAAGCTCGGCTGGGAACTCACCTACTTTTCGTTTCCGCAACGCATGGGTTTCATTCGCAATACGCTGCGCTTCAAGGATCCCGGTGGCGACTATCGCTGCGACATCGTCATGGGCGTTCCCGACGGTTATGATCAAGTCGTCACCACACGGCCTTACTATCGCTCGACGTATGCATTAGTGTATGCAGCAACCGGCAAACTTGCCGGGGTGCGCCGCGAAACGGACTTATCGGCGTTATCGCCAGAGGCCTTGAAGTCGCTTCGCATCGGAATCTACGATCGGACGCCAGCTTCAAAATGGCTCGCCAAACACGACTTGCTGAGCCAAGGCATCCCGTACCGCATGCTGAACGCAGACCCGGAGGCTTACCCCGGCGCCATCATCGAGAAAGATCTCGTCGAAGGAAAAATCGATGCGGCCGTTGTTTGGGGACCGATCGCCGGTTACTTCGCACGCAAAGTAAAGCAGCCCGAGCTACGCGTTCTGCCTTTGCCATCGGAGCCCGGGTTGAAGCTCGACTATGCGATCTCGATGGGTGTGCGCTTCGGTGAGGCCGAGTGGAAGACAACAGTCGAGCGTTTGATTTCCGACCTGCAACCGCAGATCAATACGATTCTCGCTGACTATGGCGTGCCCAGAGTGGACGCTGAAGGTCGGTCCCTTCCCTGAGCCGGCGGGGCGCGATGGCAGGTTTCTTGCGGCGCATCACCCGTCTGCATATGGCACCGGGAGCATCGCATCATGGGCTGGAAATCGAGTGACAAACTTGGCGCGCATCGGATCACTATGGTGTTGGCAGGTATCGCAATCGCACTGATGGCGCAGGGTGCCGCCGCCGATCTCGATCGCGAGCAGCTCACCACTTTGTCCAGCAGCCTGGTGAAGGTAGAAGCGGTCGACGCCGAGGGCCGGCTCTGGCTCGGCACCGGCGTGCAGGTCGCACCTGAGCGCGTTGTCACGAGTTGCCACGTCACGCGGCCGGCGGAAGATATCCGCGTGCGCTACCGCGGCGGCACGCTGCCTGCAGTCGCTCAATCCGCAGACACCGAACACGATCTGTGCATTCTTTCGGTGCCGGGACTGGACGTAAAACCGGCAAAAGTCGGCCGCAGCAATGCGCTGCGTGTCGGTGAGCCGGTCTGGGCATTAGGCTACGAAGGTGGCTACGCACTGAAAATCAGGGGTGGGATCGTTCGGGCACTGCATGCGCTCGACGGGGCGAGTGTCGTCGAGTCGACCACGCCGTTTACCAGTGGGGCCAGCGGTGGTGCGTTGTTCGATGAAGACGGCCAACTGGTCGGGATTCTGACCTATCGCCTGCGTGGCGATCGCCGATCGTATTTCGCGGTGCCGGTAGAATGGTTTGCGGCGCGCGTCTTGGCAGATCGCGCATACCAAGCGGTCGCGCCGCTGCAGGGTGCTCTGCCTTTCTGGCAGCGTCCAATTGCGGAGCTGCCGTTTTTTCTACGCGCGCATCAGCTCGAGACCGGCGGCGATTGGGGTGGTCTCATCACCTTGACCGACGAGTGGTCGAAGGTCGACAGCGAGAGTGCGGAGGCGTGGTTGTTTCGCGGTCGCGGCTTGGCCGAAACGCAGGATCCGTCATCCGCGCGCCGTGCGTTGCAGCGCGCGCTTGTACTTGACCCGGTCTACAGCGCGGCGCTGTTGCAGCTTGGCCGGTTATCGGCACATTCCGGCGCGTTGGAAGAAGCCAACGATGCATTGGCTCGATTGAACCGATTGAACCCGAAGTTAGCGCATTGTCTGGCCGTCGAGATGCAGACGAACGGAGCGCTTGCCGATGACACCGCAATCGATCCATGCGCCGCAATTTAGCCGAGCACTGCACTAGAGGATTGCGCCGATGAAAGTGCGGCGCGCTAGCGTTGTAAGTTTTGCGCTGTTGATAAGCGCGGCTACGGTTTGCGATGCACAGAGCGCCAACGACTTTCCGACGCTCGACCGCGTGTTGTTCGTTGAAGGCTGCGTTCGCGACCATACGGATCGTTCGCATCAGGAAATGATCTACAAGTGTTCTTGCGCCGTCGATGTTCTGGCCGCGGAGCTGCACTACGATGAGTTCGTCGAGCTTTCGACGGCCATGGACGCCGGCCAGATTGCCGGAGAGCGCGGTACTGCCGTGCGTGACAGCGAACAAGGCAAAGACATGACGAAGCGGTTCAAAATCGCGCGCGCGAAGGCCTACGACAGCTGCTTCATCAAGTAGCGCGCATGCGCTAATCGATTCAGTCTTCCCTGGATGAGACTGCAGATGAATCGCAACACACTGGTCGCCGTAAATTTGCTGCTTGCCTGGGTCTTGTCGTTTCCGCTTGTCTGTGCAGCGGCTGAGGGCAATCCGGATTCCGAAGCGAGCGAGAGCTGGCAGCTCGTTCGCCGAAGCCTGTTCGGGGATCGTACGGTTCGCAACGATGCGATGCGCAGCGATGGCACCGGCGCAGTGATCAGTCTGCGCGCACCTGCCCGCGCGCAGGATGCAGCAGTGGTTCCTGTTTCGATCTCGATGAGCATCGAGCAGACGCAACAGCGATTCGTTCGCACCGTGTATCTGGTGATTGATCGCAATCCGTCGCCTATCGCTGGCGTATTCAATTTTACGATCGACAGCGGCAAGGCCGACATCGAAACGCGCGTACGCGTCGAGGACTACACCTGGATGCGTGCGATTGCAGAGATGAACGATGGCAGCTTGTTCATGAGCGCCCGTTACGTGAAGGCGGCCGGCGGATGTTCTGCGCCGAACACCGCAGCGGGCGATTTCGACGCGTTTGCACCGCGGCTCAAGCTCAAGCTCGATGCGTCGAGCACGCGCGGCAAGCCGAGCCTCGCGCAGCTCATGATCCAGCATCCCAACTCATCCGGTCTTGCGCGCGATCAGCTCACCCAGCTCTACATTCCCGCCTACTACGTTCGCACCATCGAAGTCACGTACGCAGGCAAGCCGGTGATGAGCGCCCAGATCGATTTTTCGATTAGCGAGAATCCGAATTTTCGTTTCTGGTTCGTACCGCAGGTGTCTGCCGAGCTGAAAGCAGTGGTAGTCGACACGAAGGAGCGCCAAACGGACGGTTCGCTCAGGGTCGAAGTCCAATAATCGGGAAAATCGCGATCAATCCCAGCGCTCGTCTCGCACTTGCACGATGCCGTCGGTCACGCGGATCGGGAAAGTAGCCGTCGCTTCGAAAGCCGGCGGGGTCAATGCTTCGCCGGTCTTGATCGAAAAGCGCGCGCCATGTCGGGGACAGACGATCTGATCGCCCTCGATTGGTCCACCGGTAAGAATGCCGCCGTCGTGGGTGCAGACATCCTCGATCGCATAATACTGATCGTCGATATTGAATACGGCAACCTGCGCGCCATCCACATCCACCACCCGATGCGCACCGACAGGAAGCTCGGCGGTCGTGCACACGTCAACCCAGTCGCTCATGACTAAGACAATGGTCGGTGACTAAGTAACTGGTGATCAGCGATCTGGACTACCGGAACCGGCAATCAAACTGCGATGACTTCGATGTCAGGGTCGAGTTGGCGCACGAGGCCTTCGATGCCGGCGAGCGTGCCCGAGATCGAGCTGGGGCAGCTGCCGCACGCACCCTGGTAGTGAACGCGCAGCACGTTGTCCTCGAGGCCTAGGATATGCAGATCGCCGCCATCGCCCTGCAAGTACGGGCGCACTTGCTCGTCGAGCAACTGGCGGATCGCGGCGAGCTTCTCGTCGTCCTCTTCCGGATCGGCCACGCCCATCCGATCGCCATCGATCTCGCCGGCGCCTTGATTAATCAGCTCGGCGGATTTTTCCTGCGCCGATGGCGCATCGCGCACCGGCACGGCGATCTCGCGCAGCAGTTCGGGCCAATGCGCTTTTCCATCCTGCGTGACGGTGATCCAGTGATCGACGTAGAACACATTGGTCACGTGAGGAATTGCGAACAGCGCTTCCGCCAAAGGATCGCCCGCCGCCTGCTGTGCGTCCTCGAACGATTTGCTCACACCGTAGGTCAGCGGCTCGCGCAGCACAAACTTGCGTGCGTTTGGATTCGGCGTGAATTCGATCTCGGCGATTCTTGGCATACGAGCGTTATGGTCTAGTTAAACGGCGGCATCCGATGCCGGCCGAACTGGCGGCAGTCCCATCGGATCCGCGTCGCCTTCGGTTGAGGCGATCTGTTCATTATGAAAAGCCGCATGCAGCGTATGCCACGGCAGTATTGCGCACTTGACACGCGACGGGAGATCTTTCACGCCAGCAAACACGGTAAGCCGGCCAAGATGATTTGGCTTCGTCGGATCGAGCTTGCCGGTCGCCATGTCGCGGAATTCCTGTACCAGCGCTTCGGCATCGCCGACCGACTTGCCCTTCACATTGGTTGTCATCATCGACGCCGACGCAGTGCAGATCGCACAGCTCTCGCCTTCGAACGCGACGCCTTCGATGTTGCCGCCGTTCAGACGCAGCGACACCCAGATGCGATCGCCGCATAGCGGGTTCACACCTTCGGCGCGGTGACTCGCGTCGCTCAGCGTGCCCCAATTCCGCGGCTTTTTGTTGTGATCCAGGATGACTTCCTGGTAGAGCTGCTTGCTATCCATCAACCGAACATCTTCTGCACGCGGCGCAAACCGGCGACCAGCTGATCGATTTCGACGAACGTGTTATAGAACGCGAACGACGCCCGCGCCGTCGCGGGAATGCCGAATCGCTGCATAACCGGCTGCGCGCAATGATGCCCGGTGCGCACGGCGACGCCCTCTTCGTTGAGAATGGTGCCGACATCGTGCGGATGGACGCCCGGAACGGTGAACGACAGCACCGACGCTTTATCCGCGGCGGTTCCGACGATGCGAATACCCGGCAGTGTCTGCATTTCACTCGTTGCGTATGCGAGCAGATTTTGTTCACTCGCCGCAATCGCTTCCATGCCGATCTCGGTTACGTAGTCCACCGCCGCGCCGAGCCCGATAGCTGCGGCAATCGGCGGCGTGCCGGCCTCGAACTTGTGCGGGATAACGTTGTAGACGGTCTTGTCGAAGCTCACCGACAGAATCATGTCACCGCCGCCCTGGTATGGCTGCATCTTTTCCAGCCAATTCGCTTTTCCGTAGAGAATGCCGATTCCGGTCGGGCCATATAATTTGTGCGCAGAGAAGCAATAGAAGTCGCAGTCGAGATCCTGCACATCGACCGACATGTGCGGAATGGCCTGCGCGCCGTCGATCAGAATGGGGACGCTGTGCGCATGCGAAGTCGCGATCATCCGCTTCACCGGGTTAACCGTACCCAGCGCGTTGGACACATGCGTGAGCGCGACCAGCTTGGTGCGATCATTGAACAGCTTTTCGTATTCGTCGAGCATGAGCTCACCGCGGTCGTTGCACGGAATGATGCGCAAGCGAACGCCCTTCTCGTCGCGCAGCATCTGCCACGGCACGATATTGGAATGGTGCTCAAGCTGCGAGATGATGATCTCGTCGCCTTCGCGCAAAAACGCGCGCCCGAACCCGTGCATCACCAGATTGATGGCGTCGGTGGTGCCGCGCGTGTAGATTACTTCGCGCGATTCGGCGGCGTTGATGAATTTTTGAATTTTCTCGCGCGCCCCTTCATAGGCCGCAGTAGCAACTTCGGATAAGTAATGCACACCGCGATGGATGTTGGCGTGCTCGGTGGTCTGATAGCGGATCAACCGATCGAGCACCGCCTGCGGCATTTGACTGCTCGCGGCATTGTCCAAAAACGCGAGTGGCCTACCGTTCACCGTCTGGCGCAAAATCGGAAAATCCGCGCGCAGGCGTTCGACATCGGCGCTCGACAACGCATCCGTATGCACAGGTGTCTCGCGTCTGGCTAGACCAGGACTGTTCATTGCGATTCCTTACTTTGTGTTTGCCGCAGCACGAAGTCTTCGATGCGAGCAACGAGCGATGGGATTGCGATGCGTTCCACCACTTCGGCAGCGAAGGCGAACGTCAGCAGGTTGCGCGCTGCTGCGTCGGATAGCCCACGGCTCTTCAAATAGAACACCTGCTCAGCGTCGAGCTGACCGACCGTCGCGCCGTGCGCGCATTTGACGTCGTCTGCGAAAATCTCGAGCTCCGGCTTGGTGTCGATCGATGCGCGATCGCTTAGCAGTAGATTTCGGCTCTGCTGGCCGGAGTCGGTTTGCTGCGCGCCTGGGCGCACGAGGATCTTGCCGTTGAACACC
Organism: Betaproteobacteria bacterium; assembly: GCA_039934195.1. Classification (GTDB taxonomy): domain Bacteria; phylum Pseudomonadota; class Gammaproteobacteria; order Burkholderiales; family SHXO01; genus SHXO01. The sequence continues at coordinate 8,992 of JBDTMS010000016.1, read as the reverse complement.
GCATGCGCAGCGCCCCCGGCAATGCACTTGTGCAACTGGCGACTGCGTCCATGCGGCGCGCCGTGATCGAACACACTGTGCGTGTCAGCGAGCTGACGCCCGGAAATTACCGCGACGCCGTCGAGCTGCCAGTCCGCACCGTCCCCGCCCTGGACCACGCCGACGTTGTAGCGCGACAGTCGCGCGCCGAGCGCAACGCTGATGCTCCGACACTTTGCGCCACGTGCAAGCCGTATATTGCAACTGGCAATGTGGTATGCGGCGCTGCTCTCTTGCTGCAGGCGAACGTGGCGCAGCGATGCATTCTCGCCGAGCGTGATTTCGGAGACACCGTTGGTAAATCCGCTCTCGCCGTGAAGCGATGCGAATTCCTCGATGACCGTGCAGTGGCTATCGGCCTCCGCAGCGATCAGTACACGCGGGTAAACCGAAGCGCCCGGCGTTGCCCCGATAAACAGAATATGAATCGGACCTGCGATGCTTCTGCCTTGATCGACTAGCACCACAGCCGCATCCCGCAGCCAGGCCGTGTTCACCGCGACGAACGGGTCGTTGCGAAAATCGACGGCTTGGCCCAACTGGGCTCGCACTCGTTCGTTTTGCGCTGCAAGCGCGCTTGTCAGCGACGCGATCGTGATCCCAGTTTCTGCCGGCGTGACTGACAATTCGGGCACGAAGAATCCGTCGACGAACACCAGGCGAGTTCTCGCCTCTGGCACGACGAACGGCGCGATCGCCGATTCGTCGAGCGCGGCAGGTGCATGCGCCGCCGGAAACGAGGTGCGATACAACGCGGATAGATCGGTAAATCGCCAATCCTCGTCGCGTGTGGTCGGAACGCGTAATGCATTCGCGCGTTCAAGCGCATCGGCGCGCAACGCGGAGAGAAATGCGGGCGACCCTGTCGGCGGACGCCCCTGCGTTTCCAGCAGCGTATCCAGGTAGGTCTTTTCGCGAACGTCGGTTGCCATTACGCTGGGCTCGCTGCTGTCCGCTGGCGATGTTCTTCGGATACCCAGTCGTACCCTCGTGTCTCCAACTCCACCGCCAGATCTTTAGCGCCGGTCTTGATGATCTCGCCGTCGTCCATGACGTGTACGAAATCCGGTGTGATGTAGTTGAGCAGGCGCTGATAGTGGGTGACGAGAATGATTGCGTTATCGGGTGTGCGCAGCTGGACTACACCCTGCGCGACGATACGCAGCGCATCGATGTCCAGCCCGGAATCGACCTCATCGAGTATGGCGAGCTTGGGCGCGAGGATCGCCATTTGCAGAATCTCGTTGCGCTTTTTTTCCCCGCCCGAGAAACCCTCATTGACGCTGCGTTCCAGAAACGCAGGGTCCATATCGAGCAGCTTCAGTTTCTCTTGCACAAAATCGTCGAACTCAAGCGGATCGAGCTCGTCGGCGCCGCGCGCACCTTGAATAGTGTTGTACGCAAGTCGAAGAAATCCGGAGTTTGTGACGCCCGGCACTTCAACCGGATATTGGAAACCCAGAAAGACCCCGGCACGAGCGCGCTCTTCCGGCGCGAGTTCGAACAAGCTCGCACCTTCGAACAGAGCCTCGCCGCCGGTCACCACATACGCCGGATGGCCTGCCAGCACCTTCGCCAAGGTGCTTTTGCCCGAACCGTTCGGGCCCATGATGGCGTGCACCTCACCGGCGCGAACAACCAGGTCGATGCCTTTGAGAATTTCGACGCCGGAAACCGTAGCGGTCAAGTTGCGTACATCGAGGATCGTGGCGGGATTCACAGCGGTCATCCGACACTCCCTTCCAATTTCAATCCGAGGAGCTTGGTGGCTTCGACGGCGAACTCCATCGGCAGCTGGGTAAACACGTCTCTACAAAAGCCGTTGATGATCATCGACACTGCGTCTTCCGTGCTGACGCCGCGCTGAGCGAAATAAAACAATTGGTCTTCGCCGATTTTCGAGGTGCTGGCTTCGTGCTCGACCATCGCGGTCTTGTTCTGCACCTGGATGTACGGAAAGGTGTTGGCGCCGCACTTGTCGCCGATCAGCATGGAATCGCACTGCGAATAATTGCGCGCCCCGGCAGCCTTGGCGCCGATCTTCACGAGACCGCGATAGCTGTTGTTGGAAACTCCGGCCGATATGCCTTTGCTCACGATCGTGCTGCGCGTGTTCTTGCCGATATGGACCATCTTGGTCCCGGTGTCGGCTTGCTGATGATGGTTGGTAAGTGCGACCGAATAGAATTCGCCGATCGAGTTGTCGCCGAGCAAAATACAGGACGGATACTTCCAGGTAATCGCCGAACCCGTTTCCACCTGGGTCCAGGAGATCTTGGAATCGACGCCCTTGCACAATCCGCGTTTGGTGACGAAGTTGTAGATTCCGCCGACGCCGTTCTCATCGCCCGCATACCAGTTTTGCACCGTCGAGTATTTGATTTCCGCGCGCTCGAGCGCAACCAGTTCGACCACAGCGGCGTGCAGCTGGTTGGTGTCGAACTTCGGCGCCGTACAACCTTCCAGGTAGGACACGTGACTGTCGTCTTCTGCGACGATCAACGTCCGTTCGAACTGACCGGATTCCTGCGTGTTGATCCGAAAATAGGTCGACAGCTCCATTGGGCAGCGCACACCCTTGGGGATGTAGCAAAAGCTGCCTTCGGTGAATACTGCCGAATTGAGCGCAGCGTAGAAGTTGTCGGTATACGGCACGACGCTACCCATGTATCGCCGCACGAGATCGGGATAGTCGCGCACCGCTTCGGAAAATGAACAGAATATGACGCCGACTTCGGCGAGCCGGTGCTTATACGTCGTGGTTACCGACACGCTGTCGAAAATAACATCGACGGCCACGCCAGCCAGCGCTTTCTGTTCATGCATCGGCACGCCGAGCTTTTCGAACGTGCGACGCAATTCCGGATCGACTTCGTCCATCGAATTGAGCGTCTTCTTCGCCTTAGGAGCGGAGAAATAGCTAATGTCTTGGAAGTCGATCTTCGGGTACTTCACGTTGGGCCAGGTCGGCTCAGGCATCGTTAGCCAGTGGCGATACGCCTGCAGACGAAAGTCGAGCAGCCATTGCGGCTCGTTCTTCTTCTGCGATATGTGCCGGATGACGTCTTCGCTCAGGCCCTTCGGCACGGTGTCGGATTCGATATCCGTGACGAAGCCGTGCTTGTAGGGCTGATTGACGAGATTTTGAAGCGCCGCGCTGCTCATCGTGCTGGCCTCTCGGTGCAGGGATGTGAGGATGTGCAACTGCTCATCTGATTCGACCGCGCTGTCTGTGCACGCTCCGCTACATCAGATGCTGAAGCTTTCCCCACAGCCGCACTGATTCTTTGCGTTTGGATTCTCGAACTTGAACGACTCTTTCAAGCCGTCGCGCGCGAAATCGACAGTAGTGCCGTCCAGATACTTCAACGCTTCCTTATCGATCACGACGGTCGCATCGTGCGACTCGAAGTGGGCATCGTCGGCACCGATGTCGTCCGCATAGTCGAACGTATAGGCCAATCCGGAGCAGCCGACGGTCTTCACTCCCAGGCGCAAGCCGACGCCCTTGCCCCGCTTGGCGAGCGATCTCTTAATCTGCAGAGCAGCGTTTTCAGTCAGCGTAATGGACATTTTTTCTCTCAGCTCCATTCAAGCCGTAATCGCCGGTTCAGTGCGGTCGCGCGGCGCCCGCTGATCCTTTAGCTCGACAACTTTAGCCTCGTCCGCTCTCGCCTTGACCACCATTTGGGCGAGGGTGACCGAATTTAAATAGTCGAAGATCTTTTCGTTGAGGCTGGCCCACAAGTCATGCGTGATGCACTTGCGTTCGTCTCGGCAGTTTTCGCGGCCGCCGCACTGCGTCGCGTCGAGCGGCTCGTCGACGGCGCGAATAATTTCGGCTACCGTCACATCCTGCGTCTTGCGCGCCATCGTGTACCCGCCGCCTGGTCCGCGAACGCTCGCTACGAGCCCGCGGCGGCGTAGCCTGCCGAACAGTTGTTCTAGGTAAGACAACGAGATCTTCTGACGGTCCGAGATTTCTGCCAACGTGACGGGCCCCGAAGAATCGTTCAGTGCCAGGTCGATCATGGCGGTCACCGCAAAACGCCCCTTCGTTGTCAATCTCATGCTGGTGCTCCTCGATAACCTCAATAATTCAGCGCACTGCGGCTCATCTATAGTTGACGATCCGAGTCAACTTTACAATACCCGAATCTTTCAGTCAACCATTCTAAAGACGTAGTTGGGGGCGGCGCGGCGCGATGCAACTTCGAGCAGGCGCTAAAGACGATTGCAGCTTTAGGCGATCTCCGAGCGGCGGCCTAGGACGCTTTAGTGCGGCCCTTCTGCGCCGCCGTCAGGATGCCGCGCAAAATGCTGACCTCATCTCGTTCAAGACGCGTGCGCTGAAACAGGCGCCGGAGCCGTTGCATGAGGCGCTTGGGCCGATTGACGTCGAGAAATTCGATGTCATATAGAGTGCGTTCCAGGTGCTCGAACATCAATTCGACGTCTTCGTACGGCGCCGGATCGAAGCCCTCCTGCGCATAGCTCACGACGTCATGCAGCGCTTGCCGCACCTCATAGGCGAATATTTGGACGGCGGCAGCAAGATTCAATGATGTGAAGTCCGGGTTCGCGGGAATCATCGAGATTACGCTGCAGCGGCTGACTTCTTCGGCGGTCAAGCCGTGTTTCTCTTGTCCGAACACGAGCGCGACCGGCGCTTGTCGCGATTCTTCGATCAATCGCGAGGCGGCTTGTCTCGGCGTCAATACTTCATGCGACAGATCACGGCTGCGCGCGGTACATGCCACGGTGAACACCGTTCCGATGAGTGCTGCATCGAGTGAATCGCATACGCGAGCACTGGCGAGCACATCATCCGCACGCGTTGCGAGTGCATTGGCCTCGGGGTCGGGAAAGTGCCTCGGCTGCACCAGGTAGAGCGCGGTGATCCCCATCGTTTTCATCGCGCGTGCGGCAGCGCCGATGTTGCCTGGATGGGTGGTACCACACAGGACGACACGCACGTTATCGAGCGGTGAAGCTGCTGGCATGAGTTAGAATTCGCGCTTCGCTCTTTCAACTGCAGGAACTATCGAGATGTCTCTGCAACACCCGATGGTCAATATTGCCGTGAAAGCCGCACGTCGCGCAGGGCGCGTAATCACGCAAGCGTCCGGCAATCTCGACGTGCTGACGGTGCGGCACAAAAGCTTGAACGACTTGGTGTCGGAGGTGGACAAAGCGGCCGAAGACGCGATCATTGCAACGCTCAAATCCTCGTACCCGGAGCATGCGATTCTAGCAGAAGAGAGTGGCGCGACCGGCGAATCGGAATATGTATGGGTAATTGACCCACTCGACGGCACGACCAACTTTCTGCACGGCTTTCAGCAGTACTGCGTTTCCATCGCACTTGTGCACAAGGGAGTGATCAGCCACGCGGTCATCTACGATCCAACGCGCAACGATCTCTACACCGCATCGCGCGGACGAGGATCATATCTAAACGAAAAGCGGCTGCGCGTTGCACGCCGAGACAAACTGATCGATGGCCTGATCGGTACCGGATTTCCATTTCGCATGTTCGAGCATATGGACGCCTACGTCGGCATGCTCAAAGATTTGATGACCAAGAGCGCCGGCGTGCGCCGCGCAGGCGCTGCGGCGCTCGATCTGGCAAATGTTGCGGCTGGGCGTTTGGATGGATTCTGGGAGATCGGCTTAGCCCAGTGGGACATGGCCGCGGGATGTCTAATGATCACCGAAGCCGGGGGACTGGTAGGCGATATGGAAGGCAACGAAGGTTTCATGCAGAGCGGCAACATTGTTGCCGGGAGCCCAAAAATCTTTGCGCAGTTACTGCAAGCTTTGGAGCCGCATTTGACTGCGAAGCTTCGCAGCGGCTACCAGAAGCCGATGGCGACCAGCTAGTTTCCGGACTGCCCGCTAGTTTCCAGACTGCGCAATGAAGCGGTTCTTTTACGAGCGCAGCCGATTCATCACACCGCGGCCGAACGAGGTCAACTCTGCTACGTGCTTATCGATCACCTTGTGACGTTCGAGCAGGGCTGGCGATCTCTGATATTCAGCGTAGCGCGTGATCGCCGAGTTCAAGTGCTGAAGCAGCAACGCGAGATTGACGGGTTTGTTTAAGAACCGATAGATCTGCGCTTCGTTGATGAGATGAATCACCATCTCCGAATCGGACGCGCTGGTCAGTACGATGACTAGAATTTGCGGATACTTCTGTTTGAGCAGATTGAACAGAATTAAATAATTTTCGAACCCCGCATCGATGTCGGCGACGAACACCGCGACTTCATGCATCGCCAGCTGTTCCAACGCTTGCTCGATTCCAGACGCATGCAGCACGTCGTAGGCGTCGGCGAGAATGCGATCAATCGCCTGATACAACCCGGCTCGCTCATCCAACACAAGTATTGAGGCGTCGATCGGCGTCGGTGCGCCGGCTAACATCAACCGATTCAACTGATGCTGGCCGATGCCGACCGCTTCCGTGATGACTTGGTGCAGCTCCTGGTTGTCCCACGGCTTGCTGATAAACCGGTACACCTCGCCTTCGTTGATAGATCCGACGATCGAAGCCAGATCGGAATAACCGGTCAACAACACGCGGACGCTGTCCGGCGAAATGTCGCGCGCTCGGCGCAACAGCTCGACACCCTGCATCCCCGGCATCCGCTGATCGCTAACGATCACCGGGATCTTGAACTTCTCGATGAACTCGAGCGCCTCGTGGCCATTAGCCGCAGTAAGCACATGGTACTTAGCGCGGAAGATCATCTTGAGTGCTGTCAGGATGCGCTCTTCATCGTCGACAAACAGAATGCGAGGACGCGGCGCGGACGTAGACTCTGCATCGCTGATCGATGCGTACCCAACTTGCGTTGTATCGCCGGTGTGCATTACCTGCGGTCGTGCAAGCGTGCGCAGCTTGCGAGCTGCGCTGAGCGCGCCGATCGGTGCACGCGGCACTTCCGCCGGCCTGTCAGGGCGGTATGCAGTGGCCGCATGCAAATCGTCAGGCAGCGCGTGGAATAGCGCTTCGCGGAACTCACGCGCATTATTGAAGCGATCGTCGGGCGATTTCCCCAGCGCCTTTTGAATCACCCAGTCGACCGCCGGCGGCAACAGCGAATTCAACGTGGACGGATCAGCTGGCGTCTCGTACAGGATCTTGTTCATGATCTGACCGCCGCTATCGGCCGCGAACGGCTTGACGCCGGTCAGCAATTCGTACAACAGCACGCCGGCCGAAAACAAGTCGGCTCTGCCGTCCGGTGTATCGCCGAGATATTGCTCGGGCGACATATAGCTGGGCGTCCCGAGCATATGGCCGTGCAATGTAGCGTTCGAAGCGTCAATGCGCGCGATACCGAAATCAGTGACCTTGATGTTGCCCTCGCGCGTAACCAGCAGATTGCCCGGCTTGATGTCGCGATGGATAACGCCTTGAGCGTGCGAGTAGGCAAGCGCCTCGAGAAGCTGCCCTACAATTTCTCGAACGCGCAGCAGCTCGGTCTTGAGACCTTCGGAGAGATAAGCGGTCAGCGGCTTTCCGAGAACACACTCCATGGCGATGAAGCAATAGTCACCCTCTTCGCCATATTCGTACACTTGCACGACACTCGCATGTGCCAGGCGCGCTGCCGCTTGCGCTTCACGTTTGAAGCGGCGCAAGACTTCTTGCTTGGTGTCTGGTTCCAGCCGGCTTTGATCGACCAGCTTGAGCGCGATCGTCCGATGCAGAATCGGGTCCCAACCCTCGAAGACGGTCGCCATGCCGCCTTCGCCCAGTATGCCGCGGACCTCGTAGCGCCCGATGAAAAGCGGGATGTTCATGATGGCTGTCGGCCGCGCGAAGTGGTGAAGCTCAAGCCGCCAACGCTTGCGGGGTACCGGCTTTGACCGGCAGAAAAACGGAGAACGTCGTGCCCTTGCCGACAACCGAATTAACCAGGATGCGGCCGCCGTGCTCTTGCACTATTTTGTATGCGATCGCCAAGCCAAGCCCGGTGCCTTGACCTACGTCTTTGGTCGTGAAGAACGGATCGAAGATCTTCGGCAGGACATCTTTTGCAATACCATGGCCATTGTCGGATACGTCGACCCGCACTTCCCCGTTAGCACTGGGCGAAGTGGCGATGGTTAGCTCGCCTTGCGCATCGCCTGTTGCTTGCGCCGCATTAGTGATCAGGTTCAAGAACACCTGGTTGATCTGAGACGGCGAGCATTCGACCAGAGGAATCGCGGCGAGACGCCGATTCAAAGTCTTGTGCTTGACCATATTCCGCGCGATCACGAGCGTGCTCTCGATGCCTTCATTGAGATTGAAGCGCTGCAATTTACTGCGGTCGAGCCGGCTAAAATTCTTGAGGTTGAGAATGATCTCGGAAATCTGATCGATGCCGTGGAGACCGTCAACCGCAAGCTGCGTGAGCTCACCATCGCTCGACTCTGCGCGAAACGCCGTCATCATCGTCGATACTTTAGCGAACTGCGCCGACAACGCCTCGTCGGGCGCGTCGCCGCGCTCCAGCATTTGGATGAGTCGATAGCACTCTGCCCCAATACTCTCCACCTGCGGCAGACGGTCCTTGACCGACGACAAGCTGGATTTGAGGTACGCCAATGGCGTATTGATCTCGTGCACGATGCCGGCCACCATCTGGCCGAGCGACGACATCTTCTCCGTCTGAATCAACATGAGCTCGGATTCTTTCAGGTGCCGCAGCGCGTTCGATAATTCCTGCGTGCGATCCTGCACGCGCTGTTCGAGCCCTTCGTTGGCGGCAGTCAGCGCATCGTTGGTCTGATTGATCTTCACGTAGCTCTGGCCCAGCTGCCAAACCACGTAACCGAGAAATACGAGCAGCGCCGCAGAGTAGAACACCAGATACACACGGAACTGCTCTTTCTGCTCGGCGGATGCTTGAAACGATCGATCGTATGCGGCGTTAGTCGAGCTGATGCGCGGCGA